>NZ_JAMPOL010000006.1:0-76822 GCF_028480325.1 Providencia sp. PROV182
CACCAACACCAACACCAACACCAACACCAACACCAACACCAACACCAACACCAACACCAACACCAACACCAACACCAACACCAACACCAACACCAACACCAACACCAACACCAATATATTTCTAAACTCTTAATGTAATAAAACAAATTCAAAACTACTTTTAGAGATATATACATGTTTTGCGAAGCGCTTCGCAAACTAATATGTACCTTTTTATAAAGAAAAAATATTTCGGGAAGAGCTACATAAAAGAGATGATAGAAACTTAAAAAATTTAGTATGAATAATTAAACTAGAGCTAATAAATCTATGTAGGGATACTAAAATTGATAAAAAATATCATCTACATAATGAGATGGTTAAATAATCCACTCAAAAAATATAATTTAATCTTTAATAAAAACTCACCTGTTTCGATGACGCTGGCTTCTATTGCTTTGATTTTAGGTACGTTACCACTTTTATTTATACCTGAAATTATAATGTTGAGTGAATTACTCTTTATCGTGTTATTTATGGTGCTGTTAATAATGCTCTTTCTATTGGGTAAGTTAGGAAAGTTCCTTGCATTAACTATTATGTTTTTCTTATGGGCTAATTGGCATGGAATTAATATCATTAACCATATCAATTATCTATCTACAAAAAATAACGATATTAATATAGTTATTGTTGGTATTTCATTAAGTGACAAAGAACAAAAAATCAAAGTACGTATTGATAAAATTAACAACCGCATTGTTTTCCCTCCTTTATATGCTACGTGGAAAACAAAGGAAACAGTTTGCGCTGGGCAGTTGTGGCGAATCAATGGCACTGTAAAGCCACTACACAGCTCACTAAATGAAGGAGGATTTAACCTACAACGTTATTATTTGGCTAATAGAATCATTGGAGTTTTGAAAAGTAAGAAAATAGAATTATTAAAAAAGGATTGTTCTGTAAGACAAAAAGTTATCCATAATTATATGGAGCTAATTAATTCATTATCTAATAAAGGGATTATTTATGGACTAATGTTTGGAGATAGAAGTTTGTTGGCAGTAGAACAAACATATTTACTACAGAGAACAGGTTTGACACATTTAATGGCTATATCAGGCTTGCATATTGGGTTAGCTTACTTGTTTGGCTTTCTTATCACTCGAGGGATTCAATATTTTTTACCAATAAAGTATGTCAATGAAACACTACCAGTAGTAATTGGTATAGGGCTAGCAATTTTTTATGCATGGATCTCTGGCTTTGCTATCCCTGCGACTCGAGCATTATTTGCCCTACTATTATGGGTATATATCAGAAATAAGCCTGCAAGGTATTTTGCTTGGCAATGGGCACTGTGGAGTATCGCAGGAATATTATTATTAGACCCATTAGCTATTTTGTCAGATAGTTTTTGGTTATCTAGTTTCGCTGTGCTAGCCATTCTTTATTGGTTAACCATATTTCCACTACCATATCATTTATCTAAAGGTGTAAAGGGGAAAATTATAGGGTTAACCCATTTACAAATTGGTTTACTAGTCTTACTGATCCCAATGCAACTTAGTCTATTTAATGGTATTAATGTAATGGGGTTAGTGGCAAATATCTGGTTTGTCCCGTTAGTTTCTTGGTGTGTTGTTCCTGCTATTTTGCTCTTGTTTTTAGTACCAATAAAAGTGGTTCAGCAACCTATTTTATATACGATAGATAGGGTTATAGATATAGGGCTAAAACCATTACCTTATTTCAGTACCTTTTGGTCAGAATTTATCAATGTTCCTTATTATTTATTTTTAATATGTTGGCTAAGCATCATTGTTGTCTTATTTAAGTGGTATAAACGTTATTTTGGGCTTATTGGTTGTGTGGTTATTTCAATTTTCTTAGAAAGGGGAAGTGGTAAGCAATTCAAAGAAGGCTGGAAAATTACGGTATTAGATATCGGCCACGGGTTAGCGGTTGTGATAGAACAAAACAACTTGGCACTACTTTATGATACTGGAAACGCTTGGAAAGGGGGAAGCAATGCACAGCGTCAAATTGTTCCTTTTCTTAAATATCACGATATAACCCCAATTGGAATTATTTTAAGCCATAATCATTTAGACCATACTGGTGGCGCAAATTATTTAATCCAGCAATATCCATGGCTAAGTGTAAGAAGTAGCTTTGGCCCACAAAAAACGTCGGTAAATAGGGAAAAAACTAATAATATAAAAAGTATGGAACACCTTCCGTGTTTTAAAGGCCAAAAATGGCAGTGGGGGATATTAACTTTTGAAGTATTATGGCCTGAAAAGCTAGCACTAATATCACATAATGATGATTCTTGTGTTATTCAATTAACGGATGGGTTTCATAAAATTTTATTAACAGGAGATATCGAAAAACAAGGGGAAAAATCACTGGTCGCAATGTACAAGAATCGGTTACGTTCGACTCTTCTTTTCGCTCCTCATCATGGAAGCAGCACGTCATCAACTGATTTATTATTAAGAAATGTTCAACCTTCAATGGTGGTAGTCTCATCAGCAAGGTATAGTGCATGGAAAATTCCATCGCCAAAAGTCTATTTTCGGTATAAAAATAATAATATTAAATGGTTAAATACAGCGGAAGATGGCCAGTTAACTATATGGTTTAAAAAGGAAAAAATTAAAATTTCACGTTATCGCTATGAAATTCAGCCCCGCTGGTATCATCTGTGGTTTGGCTTACCGCTATTTCCCGAGTAGAATAGTGCGCTTACATTAAGTCTGGTAATTAAAAGTATGAATGATAAAGACCTTTCGACAAAACAAACTTTTCGTCGCTTGTGGCCGATAATTGCGCCTTTTAAAGCGGGTTTAATCGTTGCAGCAATAGCACTTATCATAAACGCAGCGGGTGACGCGTTTATGATTTCTTTATTAAAACCTTTATTGGATGAGGGCTTTGATAAAGCAGATAATGACGTTTTAAAATGGCTTCCGCTTGCGGTGTTAGGTTTAATGGTTGTTCGTGGTGGGTCTAGCTTTGTTTCAACCTATTGTGTTTCCTGGGTTGCAGGTAAAGTCGTGATGAACATGCGGCGTAAATTATTTGGTCATATGATGGGAATGCCTGTTAGTTTTTTTGACCAGCAATCAACAGGAACACTATTATCTAGAATTACCTATGATTCAGAACAAGTTGCATCTTCTTCTTCTGGAGCATTAATTACAATTATTCGTGAAAGTGCTTATATCATCGGGTTGTTTGCGATGATGTTTTATTATAGCTGGCAACTTTCTCTTATTTTAATCGTAATTGCCCCGATTGTATCAGTCACTATTCGTATCGTCTCTAAACGTTTTCGTAAGATTAGTAAAAACATGCAAACCGGTATGGGGCATGTGACGGCAAGTGCTGAACAGATGTTAAAAGGCCATAAAGAAGTTTTAATTTTTGGGGGACAGAAAGTTGAGACTGAACGCTTTAATAAAGTCAGTAACAACATGCGCCGCCAAAATATGAAAATGGTAACCGCTTCAGCAATTTCAGACCCTATTGTTCAGTTAATTGCATCGTTTGCACTAGCATTTGTCCTTTATGCAGCGAGTTTTCCTGAAATTCGTGATGAATTAACATCGGGTACAATTGCAGTTGTTTTCTCATCAATGTTTGCACTGATGCGTCCTTTAAAATCATTAACTAATGTTAACTCACAATTCCAGCGTGGTATGGCGGCTTGCCAAACTTTATTTGCTATCTTAGATTCCGAACAAGAAAAAGATAACGGAAATAAAGTACTTAAAGAGGTTAAAGGAGATATTAAATTTGAGCATGTTACCTTTACCTATGCAACCAAAGAGCATCCTGCGTTAGACGATGTTTCGTTTACTTTGCCAGCAGGAAAATCAGTTGCTCTAGTTGGGCGATCAGGTTCAGGTAAGTCCACAATTGCAAATTTGATTACACGTTTTTATGACATCGACGAGGGGTCTATTCAAATTGATGGGCATGACATTCGTGAATACACGTTATCTTCATTACGTAGCCAAGTCGCGTTAGTTTCTCAGCATGTTTATCTATTTAACGATACGATAGCCAATAATATTGCCTATGCAACAGACGGCAGCTACAGCCGTGAGCAAATAGAGAAAGCTGCAGAAATGGCTTATGCAATGGATTTTATTGCTAAACTTGAAAAAGGCTTGGACACGGTTATTGGTGAAAATGGTGTTATGCTTTCTGGAGGGCAACGTCAAAGGATCGCGATTGCTCGAGCACTGCTACGTGATGCCCCAATTCTTATTCTTGATGAGGCGACATCCGCGCTAGATACAGAGTCTGAACGTGCTATTCAAGCTGCTCTTGATGAGTTACAGAAAAATAGAACATCTTTGGTCATTGCCCACAGGTTATCGACGATAGAAAATGCAGATGAGATATTAGTTGTACAAGATGGCCGAATCATTGAGCGTGGTGACCATAAATCGCTATTAGCTCAAGATGGCGCATATTCACAGTTACATAGCATTCAGTTTAAACAATGATAGAACGCATTTGGTCTGGCAAGTCATGGCTGTATCTTTTATTGCTGCCGTTATCTTTCCTTTATGGGTTGGTAACGGTAATTAGGGATATAGCTTATAAAATCGGGCTGAAACGTTCATGGAAAGCGCCAATTCCAGTGGTAGTGGTGGGAAACCTGACAGCGGGGGGAAATGGTAAAACCCCTGTTGTTATCTGGTTAGTGGAATCACTCACCAAAGAAGGCTACCGCGTGGGGGTTGTTTCTCGAGGGTATGGCGGTAAAGCTGAAAAGTACCCGCTGATACTCGATGAAACGACGAAAACTGAAGTTGCTGGGGATGAACCCATACTAATTTTTCATCGTACTAAATCCCCCGTGGCTGTTGCGCCTAAGCGCAGTGATGCAGTTAAAGCGTTATTGGAAAAATTCCAATTAGATGTAATTATTACTGATGATGGGTTGCAGCACTATGCATTGCAACGTGACTACGAGATTGTCGTTATTGATGGCCAGCGTCGTTTTGGTAATGGTTGGTGGCTACCCGCAGGGCCTATGCGTGAAAGGGCTGGGCGTTTAAAGCGTGTTAATGCTGTCATTGTTAACGGTGGTGAAGCTCAAGAAAATGAAGCCGTAATGGCCCTTGAAGGCGATGTTGCTTATAACTTGGTGACTGGTGAAAAACGTGCAGTTACACAATTACCTGCGGTTGTCGCAATAGCAGGTATTGGTCATCCTCCTCGTTTTTTTACCTCATTAGAAAACAAAGGGGTCGAAGTTATTAACACTCATGCTTTTGCTGATCACCAATCGTATGAATTAAAACAGCTTTCACCGTTAGTTAAAAATGAGCAAAACTTATTAATGACCGAAAAAGACGCGGTGAAATGCCGTGCTTTTGCACAACCAAATTGGTGGTTCCTTCCAGTACAAGCACAATTGCAGCCGATTGACGCTGAAAAAATCTTAAGCGGAATAAGAAAACTTATCACAAATAACAAAAAAACTTGTCTATAACGTTCCTCTGTGATAATAATATCTCCAATGTGATATAGATCTACTTATTATGTATCTAGATACAATACATTGATAATTGGATTTTATACTAGCTTAAATTTCACGCTCCGTTCTTTAGTTAGTCTTCATATCCTCGCGTAATCTACATTGTAAAGTCGCTGTCACTGCGTTTTGTCATCATAATGTCAAAATAGACTGTTAACTTCGCAGTAGATTAGCGGTGTCTGAAATCTATATATATGGGCGTTATAAAATATGCGCAATGATTTGTGCGCATGAATTGGTAAAGTTTAATTACTCTTTGATGTATTAATAGATCGGCATTTTATAAATGGGAAGCAAGAAAGAGTAATGATACAAAGATAAAAAAAATATTGTTCTCAGAACAAAAGGAGTTTTAATATGAATTTTCAATTACATATGGGTCGAGTTAAATGGTTTGACGCAAAAGAAGGTTACGGTTTTATTTCACCATTCAATGGTGGTGATGATGTATTTGTGACAACAAAGTCAATTGCTAATAAAAAAATCAAATCATTATTCGAAGGTCAAAACGTTGAGTTCTCTGTTACTCGTAATTCGGATGGCATAACGGCAGCTGACGTTATTGCTTATTAGATAATAAACAGAACAATTTCTCCTGCTTTTATCCTCTCATCTCTCGCAGGAGATCTTATTCAGGAAGATTAAAGTTAACGGTGATATCTGCATGTGATATCCTGACTCCAAGTGAGTTAAAATCCATTCGGGAGAAAACATGGATCACCGTTTACTTGAAATCGTTGCCTGTCCTGTATGTCACGGCAAATTAAGTTATAACAAAGAAAACCTCGAACTTATCTGTAAGTTTGATCATTTAGCCTATCCAATTCGTGACGGCATCCCTGTATTACTAGAAAATGAAGCGCGCCCCGTTTCATTAGATGAAGGTCAGTAATCCTCATGTTTACGGTTATTATTCCTGCTCGTTATGCCTCAACACGCTTACCAGGTAAACCTTTGGCTGATATCCATGGCAAGCCAATGGTTGTTCGAGTAATGGAGCAAGCTGTTAAATCGGGGGCTAGCCGAGTGATAGTTGCGACAGATCACTCTGATGTTGCTAAAGCGGTGATTGAAGCAGGTGGTGAAGCTTGTATGACTAACCCAAATCATCAGTCTGGGACAGAAAGACTAGCTGAAGTTATTGATACCTATGCTTTTTCTGACGATGAAATCATCGTGAATGTGCAAGGTGATGAACCTTTAATTCCACCTGAGATTATCAGCCAAGTTGCTCGTAATCTTCAGGGGAGTAAAGCTGAAATGGGGACGCTAGCTGTACCTATTAATGATGCTCATGAAGCGTTTAATCCAAATACTGTCAAGGTTGTTACTGATCACGAAGGTTATGCATTGTATTTTTCTCGGGCAACTATTCCTTGGGATAGAGACAACTTTGCGAAAAGCCATGATGTAATAGGGGATACCTTTTTGCGTCACATTGGTATATACGCTTATCGAGCAGGGTTTATTCGTCGTTATATTAAGTGGGAAGCAAGCCCATTAGAGAAAATCGAAATGCTGGAGCAACTTAGGGTGCTTTGGTATGGCGAGAAAATTCATGTGGATGTCGCGAAAACTACGCCAGGTGCTGGTGTTGATACCCCTGAAGATCTTGAACTCGTTAGAAGTCAATTTATTCAGTAGCCCACATTTTCCTAATAGCTCAAATAGCCAATATGCGATTTAGCTAAACAAAAGGTGTAATCTCAATAGATTACACCTTTTTTGCTACTATTCAGCGGTAACTGACTCAGGCGTAGCAAGTTGCTCTTCTAACGCCTGTGTATTATTGGGTTTTAAATGCCACCAAAGCGTACCAAGAAATTCATACCAAGCACGTTCACTATGGCCAAAGTAATAAGAGGAAGGGATATATTTCTCCCATGGATTAATTTCACTCGTGATAACCAACTGATTTGCGGGGGCAGGGAAAGGGTTCATTCCTCGTTGAGTAAACATAGTCATCGCTCGAGGTAGATGGTTAGCAGAAGTTACTAATAAAAAAGGAGATTTCCCAATGATTTTTTCAACTTCATAAGCTTCCTCTTGTGTATCTTTGGGTTCAGTGAGTGGAATAGTATCTTGTGCGGGGACACCCAAGGATTGAGCAACTTGTGCAGCAACTTCGGCACTGCTGATAGGACTACTCGCTTTACCGCCAGTGAAAATTAGTTTACTACCAGGGTGTTTAAGGTAAAGACGAACACCTTCAGTCACTCTAGGTAGGCTATTATTCAACAGATTGGAACTTGGACTCCAATCAGGGTTATACGTAAAACCGCCACCGAGAACAACAATATAACGTACATCTTGAGGTGGATTCTCAGTAATTAATTCATAGCGCTTATTGAATTGTTTTTCTGCTGGGGCAAGTAAAGTATCTGAAACAGGTTGTAACCCCAACAGAGTTATTAAAACTAAACTTAGGGTAGTAAACGCCTTTCCACAACGCTGCCAGCGTGTAAACCAAAGCAAAAGCAATCCGATAAACCCGATGATGAGTAATAATGGTAATGGCATCAATAGAGAACCAATATATTTTTTTAAGATAAATAACATAACTAAGCCTATTTTTAAGGGTTATCGATTAATCATTGTGGCAGAATCTACGGAAAAATATGCAATAACGCAGCGAAATTAGAGGGAAAATAACAGAATAGTGTTTAATAGTAGCAAACTGAAATTTGCTGAGCACAATGAAGTACTATGCAAAAATATAGCTATTATCTGTTATAATTCCTGTTTTAACAGTCGCCTCGCATTGTATGTGATAAATACGCTGCAATATGAGAATATTTCTGGTTAGAGTTAATTTTCTCAATATCAGGATGTAATCAACCATTTTACGTTTTTTCGCGACAAATTGGCTCATAAACCGCTTTAAATAATAGATGATAGGCAACCGGATAGCACATGGCAGACCGCAACTTTGATGATATTGTCGATAAATTTGCAAAAAATATCTACGGAACGACAAAAGGAAAAATACGAGAAGCGGTAGTTTGGCAAGATTTAACTCAATTATTAAGCAGCCAATTTGAGGGTAAAACTCTAAAAATACTTGATGCAGGTGGTGGTGAAGGACACTTTTCACGCAAACTCGCCGAAATGGGGCATCAGGTGATACTTTGCGATTTATCTGAAGAGATGTTGGAACGAGGTAGTGAGCTTGCCAAGGAACAAGGTATTAGCGATAACATGCGTTTTGTGCATTGTGCGGTGCAAGATGTTGCACAATACATTGATGAACCTGTTGACCTTGTTTTATTTCATGCGGTACTTGAATGGATTAGCGATCAAAAATATGCAATTGAACAACTGGTAGATATAATTAGACCAGAAGGCGTATTTTCTGTCATGTTCTATAATGCAAATGGTCTGGTGATGCGTAATGCAATTTTAGGAAATTTTCATCTTGCAACGCCACATATTCAACGTCGTCGTAAACGCTCGTTATCACCACAAAACCCGCTTTTTCCTCATCAGGTTGATGCTTGGTTGGGCGAGTGTAATATGCAAATCATCGGTAAAAGTGGTGTCAGGGTATTCCATGACTATTTACAAAGTCGGCAGTTACAGCAAAAAGATTTTCCGGCATTGTTGGCATTAGAACAGCAGTATTGCCGTGAAGAACCCTATATTAGCATGGGGCGTTATGTTCATGTCATGGCACGCAAACAAATACAAAAGGACGATTTATGAGTGATTTTTCCCAGACCGTCCCTGAACTTGTGTCTTGGGCACGAAAAAATGATTTTTCGATTTCACTTCCCGCTGAACGTTTAGCATTTTTGCTCGCGGTAGCGGTATTAAACAGTGAAAGAGTCAATGGTGAAATGAGTGAAGGGGAACTGGTTGATGCCTTTCGTGAAGTTTGCAAAGGGTTTGAGCAGACAACTGAATCATTGTCAGTAAGGGCCAATAATGCCATCAATGATATGGTTCGCCAGAAGATTTTTAACCGTTTTGCCAGTGACATTGTTGAAGGTAATGCAATTTACCGGCTAACCCCTTTGGGGATTGGCATCAGCGATTATTATATTCGTCAGAGAGAGTTCTCAACATTAAGACTTTCCATGCAACTTTCTATTGTTGCAGGAGAGCTGCAACGTGCCGCTGAAGCCGCAGAGGAAGGTGGTGATGAATTTTATTGGCATCGTTACGTGTTTGCCCCACTAAAATATTCAGTTGCTGAAATTTTTGACAGTATTGATTTATCCCAACGTATTATGGATGAACAGCAAAATTCAGTAAAAGAAGATATTGCCGCATTATTAAATCAAGACTGGCAGGCAGCTATCGCTAACTGTGAGCAATTACTATCAGAAACATCAGGTACATTGCGTGAGTTGCAAGACACATTAGAAGCCGCAGGGGATAAACTGCAAGCGAATTTATTACGTATTCAAGAAGCCAACATGAATGCGCCGGCGTTCTCTGACTTAGTGGATAGGCTAGTTTTTGACCTGCAAAATAAACTAGACCGTATTGTTAGCTGGGGTCAACAATCTATCGATTTATGGATTGGTTATGACCGTCATGTTCATAAGTTTATCCGTACAGCTATCGATATGGATAAAAATAGAATATTTTCTCAGCGGTTACGTCAATCTGTTCAGCACTACCTTGATAGCCCTTGGGCACTCACTTACGCTAATGCGGATCGGTTATTCGATATGCGTGATGAAGAGCTCGCGTTGCATGATGAAGAGGTCATGGGTGAATTACCACCAGAGCTTGAGTTTGAAGAGTTTAGTGAATTAAATGACAAGCTTGCTGAGCTAATGGAAGTTGAGTTAGCTATTTATAAAGCAGAGCAACGGCCGCTCGATGTTGGCCGTGTGTTGCATGAGTACTTACTGCAATATCCACAAAAACGTCATTTTGATGTTGCTCGAATTATTATCGACCAAGCTGTTAAATTAGGTATCGCAGAGGCTGATTTGGCGGGATTACCGGCAGAATGGCAAGCTATTAATGATCACGGAGCCAAGGTACAGGCACATGTCATCGACAAATATTGAACAATTTATGCCAGTTAAACTGGCTCAAGCATTAGCTAACCCGATTTTTCCAGAGCTAGACAGCCAATTGCGTTCAGGTCGCCATATTAGTGTTGATGACCTTGATAACCACGCATTTTTAATGGATTTTCAGGAAGCATTAGAACAATTTTATGCACGATATAACGTAGAATTAATTCGTGCCCCTGAGGGGTTCTTCTATTTACGTCCGCGATCAACAACCTTAATACCTCGCTCTGTGTTATCTGAATTAGATATGATGGTTGGGAAAATTCTTTGTTATCTCTATCTCAGCCCTGAACGCTTGAGTAACCAAGGTATTTTTACCTCACAAGAGTTATTTGAAGAATTATTATCATTAGCGGATGAAAGCAAACTACTTAAATTTGTTAATCAACGTTCGACAGGCTCTGACCTAGATAAACAAAAATTGCAGGAAAAATTAAGAACATCACTCAATCGTTTACGTCGCTTGGGAATGGTGCATTTTCTGCAAAATGATTCGAGTAAATTTATTATTAGTGAATCTGTATTCCGTTTTGGCGCCGATGTGCGCAGTGGCGATAACCCACAAGATGCACAGTTACGGATGATCCGTGATGGTGAAGCTATCTCTCTTGACGGTGAATTATCACTAAAAGATAGTGATGAAGAGGATGGCGAAGAGAGTCAAGAACCGGCAGAAAGTGATGAGGATGAAGAATAATGATTGAACGCGGAAAATTTCGCTCACTGACGCTGGTGAATTGGAACGGTTTTTTTGCCCGAACTTTTGACCTTGATGAATTAGTGACCACGTTATCGGGTGGTAATGGTGCAGGTAAATCAACAACCATGGCGGCATTTATTACCGCAATGATCCCAGATTTAACCTTACTTCACTTCCGTAACACAACGGAAGCCGGCGCGACCTCAGGTTCTCGTGATAAAGGCTTACATGGTAAGTTACGTCCTGGTGTCTGTTACGCTATTTTGGATGTGTTAAATTCGAAGCATCAGCGCGTTATGGTGGGGGTGCGTTTACAGCAAGTCGCAGGGCGCGATAAAAAAGTCGATATTAAGCCATTTATGGTACAAGGCATTCCATTAGCGACAGTTCCAACGGAAATATTGACGGAAGTTATCGATGGCCGCCAAGCAAAAGTGATCCCACTCAATGAGCTAAAAGAACGTCTTGAAGAACAGGAAGGCGTTTTGTTTAAGCAGTTTAGCTCAATTACCGATTACCACTCGACACTGTTTGAATTAGGCGTGTTACCGAAACGCTTACGTTCTGCGAGTGACCGAAGCAAATATTATCGACTGATTGAAGCGTCACTATATGGCGGTATTTCTAGTGCCATTACTCGCTCATTACGTGATTATTTGTTGCCAGAAAACAGTGGGGTACGTAAAGCATTCCAAGATATGGAAGCGGCTCTGCGTGAAAACCGTTTAACATTAGAAGCCATTCGTGTCACTCAATCAGACCGCGACTTATTCAAGCATTTGATTAGCCAGGCGACTGATTATGTTTCTGCGGATTATATGCGCCATTCCAATGAAAGACGCATTCACCTTGATGCAGCACTGGCTGCGCGCAATGAGCTATTAGCTAGCCGTAAACAATTACGTGTTGAACAAGTTCGTAGCGTCGAAATGGCGCGTGAATTGAATGAGCAAAATGGGGCATCTACAGAATTAGAAGCTGACTACCAAGCTGCCAGTGACCATTTAAATTTAGTGCAAGCCGCGCTGCGTCAACAAGAAAAAATCGATCGCTATCAAGCAGATATCGAAGAACTGACTTATCGTCTTGAAGAACAAAGTGAAGTTGTTGCTGAAGCGACTGAAACTCAAGAAGAATATGAAGCACGAGCTGAAGCTGCTGAAATTGAAGTTGATGAATTAAAAAATCAATTAGCTGACTACCAACAAGCACTGGATGTACAACAAACACGTGCCATTCAGTACCAGCAAGCCTTGCATGCCTTAACGCGTGCTCGTGAATTGTGCCAGCTTCCTGAATTATCCATTGATAACGCAGATGAATGGCTAGATACCTTCGAAGCGCGTGAACAACAAGCTACCCAAGCGTTATTAGCGCTTGAGCAAAAAATGAGTGTGGCGGATGCCGCACATAGCCAATTTGAGCAAGCCTATCAATTAGTTAGAAATATGGTAGGGGAAGTTAGCCGCAGTGATGCATACCAACAAGCGCGTGCATTATTACGTGATTGGTCATCACAACAACATTTAGCGGATCGTGTACAACCATTACGAATGCAGCTATCTGAATTGCAACAACGTCTGAATAGCCAGCAAAATGCAGAACGCTTATTGGCGGAATTCTGTAAACGTCATGGCCAAAGCTATGAGCCAGATGAGCTTGATGCACTGATGGCTGAGCTGGAAGCGCAACAAGAAGAGCTCAGTATTGGTGTGAATGAGAGTGGCGAAAGACGAATGCAAATGCGCCAAGAACTGGAACAAATTCGCCAGCGGATTAGCCAACTTTCATCTAAAGCCCCTGCATGGATTATGGCCCAAGAAGCGCTAACACAGCTTAATGAGCAATCCCATGAAACGTTTGAGTCAAGTACTGCTGTGACTGAGTTTATGCAGCAACTCCTTGAACAAGAAAGGGAAATAACGGTTGAACGAGATGAAGTTGCTGCCCAACGTAAAGATCTCGAAAAGCAAATTGAGCGGTTAAGTCAGCCAAGTGGTGCGGAAGATGGCCGCATGTTAGCGTTGGCTGAGCGTTTTAATGGTGTTTTGTTATCAGAAATTTATGATGACATTACCATCGAAGATGCGGCTTATTTTTCTGCGTTATATGGCCCAGCTCGTCATGGTATTGTGGTTCAAGACTTATCTGTGGTTCGTAGCCAGCTCGAAACATTACAAGATTGCCCTGACGATGTTTATTTTATCGAGGGGGATCCTCAATCGTTCGATGACAGCGTTTTTGATGCGCAGGAATTTGAAAATGCGGTATTAGTCCGTTCGTCTGAGCGTCAATGGCGTTACTCTCGTTATCCTGAATTGCCTTTGTTTGGTCGTGCTGCTCGTGAAAGTCATTTAGAGTCATTAACTGTTGAACGTGATGAGCTTGCTGAGCGTTACGCGAACCTGTCATTTGATGTGCAGAAAATTCAGCGTTCTCACCAAGCATTCAGTCGGTTTATAGGCCAACACATTTCCGTGGCCTTTGAAGATGATCCTGAAGCTGAAATTCGTTCGCTTAACCAGAAACGCACGGAAATTGAACGTGCTTTGGCACAATTTGAAGAGCAAACTCAGCAGCAACGCCAACAATTTGCACAAGGTAAAGAAAGCCTTGCGGCTCTTAATCGTTTATTACCTCAAATGGGGTTATTACTCGATGAAACATTGGCGGACAGAGTCGAAGAGATAAACGAAGAACTAACGGAAGCAGAAGAAGCGGCACATTTCCTGAATAAACATGGTAATGCGTTAGAAAAGTTAGAACCGATTGTGACAGTGTTACTCAGTGATCCTGAACAACATGAACAATTACGCAAAGATTATGAGTCAGCAAAACACAGCCAACAAAATGCAAAACAGCAAGCCTTTGCATTAGTTGAGGTTGTTCAGCGTCGTGCTCACTTTAGTTACAGTGACTCAACAGGAATGGTGAATGAAAACGCGGACTTGAATGAAAAATTACGTCAGCGTTTAGAACAGGCAGAAACCGAGCGTACACGCGCTCGCGAACAGCTGCGTCAGCACCAAGCGCAAAGTGCACAATTCCATCAAGTTCTCGCCTCGTTACGCAGTTCTTTCGATACCAAACAAGAAATGTTGAAAGAGCTCGAGGTTGAGATGCAAGAGATCGGCGTAAAAGCCGATCCTGATGCTCAAGAGCGCGCTCGTATTCGACGCGATGAGTTGCACCAGCGTGTCATGGAAAATCGTAGCCGTATTAACCAGTTAGAAAAACAGCTGACATTATGTGAAGCTGAAATGGATAACTTACAGAAGCGGCTTCGTAAGTTAGAAAAAGACTACTATATGCTGCGTGAGCAGGTAGTGACGGCAAAAGCAGGTTGGTGTGCGGTAATGCGCTTGGTGAAAGACAATGGCGTCGAGCGTCGTTTACATCGCCGTGAGCTGGCCTATACTGACGGTGACAGCTTACGTTCCATGTCGGATAAAGCCTTAGGTGCGTTGCGTTTAGCGGTTGCGGATAACGAACATTTACGTGATGTACTGCGTTTGTCTGAAGATCCAAAACACCCTGAGCGGAAGATCAAATTCTTTATCGCGGTATATCAACACCTACGTGAACGTATTCGCCAAGACATCATTCGTACAGATGACCCGATTGATGCAATCGAGCAAATGGAAATTGAGCTGGCGCGCTTAACGGAAGAGCTAACGGCGCGTGAGCAAAAATTGGCGATCAGTTCAAAAAGTGTGGCGAATATTATTCGCAAAACCATTCAGCGCGAACAGAATCGAATTCGTATGCTAAACCAAGGGCTGCAAGCCGTGGCATTTGGTCAGGTTAAAGGGGTTCGCCTCAATGTGAATATTCGAGAAAGCCATGCGCTGTTACTCAGTGTCCTTTCTGAAGAAAGTGAAATGCATCAAGACTTGTTTACCAGCCAACGGTTAACTTTCTCTGAAGCGATGGCGAAATTATACCAACGCCTTAACCCTCAAGTGGATGTTGGGCAGCGGTTGCCACAAACCATCGGTGAAGAATTACTCGATTACCGCAATTACTTAGAATTAGAAGTTGAGGTTAATAGAGGTTCAGATGGCTGGTTAAAAGCAGAAAGTGGTGCGTTATCCACCGGTGAGGCTATTGGTACAGGTATGTCCATCTTAGTGATGGTAGTACAAAGCTGGGAAGAAGAGTCTCGCCGTCTGCGTGCTAAAGATATTATTCCTTGCCGGTTATTATTCTTAGATGAAGCTGCGCGATTAGATGCTAAATCAATTGCAACCTTATTTGAACTGTGTGACAGGTTAGAAATGCAGCTAATTATTGCGGCGCCTGAGAATATTAGCCCTGAGAAGGGCACAACCTATAAGCTAGTTCGTAAAGTGGTTGGTAATCATGAGCATGTGCATGTGGTTGGCTTAAAAGGCTTCGGGCAAGAAACCCCGAACGTACAAGCACCAACATTGCAGTAATAGTTTTTGTGAATGAAATGAAAGCCGGTATTTAGGAATAAATATCGGTTTTCTTGTATTTAACAAATAGTGCAAATGCAATTTAACAAGATTATTAATTAATTTGAATAAAACCCGATGTTTAAAACATATTTTTTCATGATGAAAACCTCTTTTTCTATATGGAAATTAAGTGAGAAAGAAAGCGTTAGCTAAAGCTTTTAATTAAAATAAAATTCATCTATGTTTAAAGCACCAATAAATACCCACCTATAATGAAAATAATTCTTTTTCTCATTAGGTGATGGTTATCTGTCTATAATCCGAAAAAAGGAAAATTAGTCTATTCCTATAACATTACTGCTAAAATTAAATACAATAAAATTGTAATTATAATAAAAAATATTGTTATCCATGTAGTTAATTAAGGTGGATGTATGGCAAAGAGAAGAGTGCGAGCTCTGCAAGTCTCAGTAATATGCGGGTTGATGGCGTTACAGTTTCCTGCATTTTCAAATGAAGAAAATACGCAGCAAAGTGTTTCTGAAGTTCAAGCGGTAGCTCCAGTTACACCAACAGAAAGTTTAGTAAAAATAACACAATCACTTCCTACGGGTGTGAAACCTATTTTTTCTACGCAATTAGCAAAACTATATGCTGATAGGCAAATGCAGCTATTGTGGCAAGATGAAACGGCAATTAGCCAATTTCAACAACAATTGGCAGAATTATCCCTTGCTGGGGTTCAGCCTCAATTTGGGGAATGGTTGGCAATACTGGAAAATAACCAGTTAAATGAACTGGGCCGCGACGTTATTTTATCTGATGCCATGCTTGGCTATTTACAGTATTTGTCATCAATAGAGGCGAGCGGGCAGTACTGGCTATATACTAATCGGCCATATAAAATTATTGCTCCAACAACGGCTCAAATGAAACCATGGCTAGATGCCGTTGAATCTAATAACCTAAGTAGTTGGGTTAAATCACAGGCACCGAATCATCCAATGTACCTGCCAATGCGTAAGGAAATGTTGAAATTATTAGCGATGCCTGAAGATAACCTAGAAATAGTAGGAACGAAAACATTAAAGCCAGGGCAGTCTAGTGATGATGTGGTTATTTTACGTCAAATCTTACAACGTGAAGGGTTACTTGAAGGTGGAAATATAACCGAAGAAGTTGCCCCTCCTGAAACAATGGCTCAAGTTGCAGAACTGGCAGTTGAACAAACCGTCGAACCAACAGAACCAAGTGATGCACCTGCAAGTACCGTGTCCAAAGTATATGACCAAGAACTCGTTGATGCTGTAAAAAAATTCCAATTACAATATGGTTTAGAGGCCGACGGCGTAGTTGGAAAAGGCACGCGTGTTTGGTTAAATATGCAGCCAAAACAAAAAGCGGGTTTAATGGCGCTTAATATGCAACGTTTACGTATTATTCCTGCAAGTCGTGGTACAGGGATATTAGTTAATATTCCAGGCTACTCTTTAGATTTCTATTTAAATGACGAAGTCATTTTAGATTCTAAAGTGATTGTTGGTCGTGCAGATCGCAAAACACCGATCATGAGCAGCGCACTGAATAACGTGGTAATTAACCCGCCTTGGAGTGTGCCAACCAGTATGGCACGTAAAGATATCGCCCCAAAAGGGAAGCAAGACCCAAGTTATTTTAGTCGAAAAGGCTATACGGTTTATTCGGGTTGGGGGGCTGATTCATATGAAATCAACCCATATGCTATTGACTGGGATAATATCACCCCAGCTAATTTCCCATATCGAATTCGACAAGCTCCGGGCCCAACTAACTCATTAGGGCGCTATAAGTTTAATATGCCGAGCTCAGATGCGATTTATTTACACGATACACCAAACCATAGTTTGTTTAATCGTAATGCACGTGCAATAAGCTCTGGATGTGTGCGTGTGAATAAAGCAAGTGAGTTAGCCAGTATTTTGTTAGGTGATGCAGGTTGGGAACAAAAACGAATTGACGGTGCATTGAAAGAGGGGTCAACACGGTATGTGAATATACCAGATAGAATCCCAGTTTTTCTGTACTACCAAACGGCTTGGGTAGATAAAGACCAACAGCCACAATATCGAGCAGATATTTATCAGTATGATAATTCTATTGATAATGCAGATAAATATTTGCCAATGTTGAAAAAGATTTTACACTAATTGTGAGTTTTAATTTGTAAGGGGGAGTTTTCTCCCCTTAATTATTTTACGTATTAACGGCCTGAACATAGTTCTTCGTAAATTTTCATTCCGTGACGTTTCCTCTATTCTCCGTTTTTATCCTGTTTATTCCATTGTTTTATAGTTATTCAGCTATGGCTATTTTACTTACTTTGATAAAGGCAGCATATTTTGTGTCTAAGATTGCATGTTTCGAGCAGTTTGAGTGACAAAACTCTATTACTGACGAAAACTGCAATAAAATTCCTGTTAAGTATGCATATCTTTACATAATTATACATTAAAGCTAAGCATGATTTGCTAGACTCAATAGGTTGCCAAAATTTTATCGATTAATACTGAAATTATTAGAGTCTGAGCTATCACCTATGGATATAATTGATCAATCCCGCAGAAAGTGGTTAGGTATTGGGGCTGCAACGATTGGCCTTAGTTTATTACCAAGCCATGTCTTTGCTGCAATGACGACCCCTCGACCACGAATTTTGCGTTTTCAAAATATTAATACAGGCGAATCGTTAAAAACCGAATTTTTTGACGGGCGCCGTTATAATAAGTCTGAACTAGCACGTTTAAATCATTTTTTCCGTGACTACCGTTGCGACAAAGTGAAAACTATTGACCCAAAACTGTTTGACCAAATCTATTTATTACAAATGATGATGGGAACAAACAAACCTGTCCAACTGATCTCTGGTTATCGTTCTTTAGAGACTAATAATAAATTACGTAGTAAAAGCTCTGGGGTGGCAAAGAAAAGCTACCACACACGCGGGCAGGCGATGGATTTCCATATCGAAGGGTTACAATTGAGTAATATCCGTAAAGCTGCGCTGAAAATGAAAGCAGGTGGTGTTGGTTATTATCCTCGAAGCAATTTTATACATATTGATACAGGGCCTGCAAGAACATGGTAATCTGTGCATAGGTGACACAGATTATGGAGTAATTGCTCGATGAAATATACTATTATCCCAGTAACACCGTTTATGCAAAACTGCCAAGTTATTTGGGATGAAAATACGTTAGATGCAGTTGTTGTTGACCCCGGTGGAGAAGCAGAGAAGTTAATTTCTGCTATTGAAAACCTTGGGCTGAAGTTAACTAAAATTCTGTTAACGCATGGTCACTCTGATCATATCGGTGCATCGGCTACCCTTTCTAAGCACTTTTCAGTGCCTATTTATGGTCCACAAAAAGAAGACGCCTTTTGGATTGAAAACCTCGCAGAGCAAAATGCAATGTTTTATATAGGCGAATGCCCTGACTTCACACCAGATTACTGGTTAGAAGAAGGGGACAAAGTGACTTGTGGCAATATTACATTTGATGTACTGCATTGTCCTGGCCATACGCCCGGTCATATTATTTTTGTGAACCATGCTGATAAATTAATTTCCATGGGTGATGTATTATTCAAAGGTGGTGTTGGTCGTAGTGACTTCCCACGAGGTAATCATCAAGATTTAATTTCATCAATTAAAAACAAAGTATTACCGCTTGGCGATGATTATCAATTTATTCCTGGTCATGGGCCGATGTCTAATCTCGGTTTTGAACGAAAAACAAACCCTTTCTTGCAAGATGAGTTACCTGTTTGGTAATTGATTTTTAAGTGGTTAACAGTTTGACGTAAAAGGCACCTAGTCAGGTGCCTTTTGTATTAGATAGCATGTGCTATGTAATGATTACAGCACTTTAACGATGGCATCACATAATGGAACCATGTTCTCTAATGTTAAGCCTGCCACGTTAATACGGCCAGAGCTTACGGCATAGATACCAAATTCGCTACGTAGACGCTCTACCTGCTCTTTTGTTAGGCCACTGAAGGAGAACATACCGTTTTGGTTGATAATGAAGCTAAAGTCCTGTTTAGCGCCTTTTTCTTCCAATGTTTTCACTAACAGTTGGCGCATGCGTTTAATACGCTCACGCATTGCGGTTAACTCTTGGATCCACTCAGCTTTTAATACGTCATCAGAAAGGATGGTTGTTACCACTGCAGCACCGTGTGCTGGTGGGTTTGAGTAGTTTGCGCGAATAACCGCTTTCGCTTGACTAAATGCACGCTCTGCGTTGTCACTGTCTTTGGCAATGATTGTACAAGCACCAACACGCTCATTGTATAGACCGAAGTTTTTAGAGAATGAGCTCGCAACAATCATTTCAGGGTTGTTTTTGGTGAAAATACGCAGGCCTTCGGCATCTTCATCTAAGCCTTTTGCGAAACCTTGGTAAGCAAAGTCAAAAACCGGCAATAAACCTTTTTCTGCGCATAATGCTGCCAGTTTTGTCCATTGCTCAGCAGTTGGGTCAATACCCGTTGGGTTATGGCAGCAACCGTGCAGAACAATCACATCGCCAGCAACAGCGGATGACAGGCTGTTAAGCATACCGTCGAAATCCATACCGTGGTTGGCTGCATCATAGTAATTGTAGGTCAGCACTTCTAAGCCAGCCGCTTCAAAAATATTTTTGTGATTAGGCCAAGTTGGGTTGCTGATCCAAACGCGTTTTGCATTAGTTTGCTTCGCAATAAAATCAGCTGCGATACGCAGGGCACCAGTACCGCCGGGTGCTTGCGCTGTACGTGCACGTTTTGAGGTGACAATTTCATGTTGTGCACCGAATAACAGTTCTTGTGTTACACGGCCGAACTCTGGCATTCCGCTAATCGCAAGATAGTTTTTGGTGTTTTCGTTATCCAGCAGGAATTTTTCTGCTTTTTTAACGGTATCAAGCACAGGGGTTTTCCCTGATTCGTCTTTATAGACGCCAATACCTAAGTTGATTTTATTATCGCGGGGATCAGCACGGAAACTATCAGCAAGACCTAAGATTGGGTCAGCAGGGGCAGAAGTAATTTTTTCAAACATGTTGTCGATTCCAAAGCTCTGTAGTGGTACCCACACAGTTCCTAAGGTATGAAGGCATAAGTGAGAATGCGGTTGGCTATCCTTGCTTGTAATCTGCCCATACCATACGAAACTCGCGGGTGTAGCTGAAAACGGGTTTAGTCGAACGAGTCGAGTTCTCAGGGTAACGTGATAAAGGCTTTTTGCCAACCGTTTTACAAAAAATCGGCGAGATCTTGTGAACTAGGTAGGAATTGCATGTAATCTAACCATAAATATCTATAAAGGCGGTGAATCAGTCTGTCTTACCGATAATTTGGGAGTTTTTAGGAGGAGGTAGTTTGAGGCGGGGAGAGCGAAATAAAAAAGCAGCGCCGAAGCGCTGCTTGCAAAAACATGTTACCGTTTTCTAGTTTATCAGTTAACTGATAATTAGAACTGGTAAACTAAACCTAAACCAACTACGTTATCAGTCATCAGACCATGACGTTCGCTGAAGTCGTTGTCTTTTAACAGGTTGATTTTGTAATCAACAACTGCAGACATGTTTTTGTTGAAGTAGTAGTAAGAACCTACAGAGATATATTTAACGATATCACCGTCACCGCCAGCAATTTGCTTACCTTTAGATTGGTTATAACCTAAAGATGGTTTCAGACCGAAGTCGAACAGGTACTGAGCAACCAACTCAACGTTTTCAGTTTTGTTAGCGATTTTGTTATCGCTACCGAAGTAAGTAGTATTCAGCGTTTGGCCGTACATAGCTGCTAAGTAAAGGTTGTTAGCGTCGAATTTAGCACCAACGTTCCATGCTTGAGCTTTGTCACCACCAGCGCCAGTGACTTTGCTATCTTTTTGTTTTTCTGTACGTGCTGAACTTGAGTAACCACCACCCAGTGATACGCCCCAACCTAAGTCATAAGCAGCTGACAGACCGAAGCCGTCACCGTTATTTTTGTTGTATGGAACTTTATCACCAGATTTGTTGTCTTCGGTGTTTTTGCCTTGATATTGCAGAGCGAAGCTCAGGCCATCAACATAACCGAAAGCATTGTTGTTACGGTAAGTTAACAGGTTACGGTTACGGCTAGTCATGAATACATCAGACTGTGCCATAGTGTCGCCACCCCATAAAGGCATAACGTCGGTCCATGCGTTCGTGTCATAGATAACACCGTAGTTACGGCCGTAGTCGATTGAACCGAAATCAGCAAATTTCAGACCCGCGTATGCTAAACGGTTTTTGTTGTCGTTGTTGTTTTCAGTTTTGTTAGTCTTAGTTTCCCACTCGAAACGACCAAAACCAGTTAACTGATCAGTGATTTGAGTATCACCTTTAACACCTAAACGAACACGTGAATCGTCGCCATCTTCGCCGCTTTCAGCGTTTGCAAAGTAGTGACGAACGTCAACTTTACCGTAAACGTCTAATTTGTTGCCGTCTTTGTTGTATACTTCAGCTGCGTTTGCTGCACCAGCAGCTAACAGAGCTGGGATAACCATTGCAAGAATATTGCGTTTCATCATTATTATTACCCTCATTGGTGTTATTCGGACACCTGCCACTGCCAAAAATAATTCGCAAAAAATAATTGGAACTATTTGTGAGAGATTAGTGTCGTCTATGTCGGCGACCAGTGTTCCATTGCTAAATAAAATTATCCACCCTCAAAGTGCTACAAAATCAAAGATTCTGAAACAAATGGTAACTAGATGTTTCAAAATGTAAAAAATAGATCAATAAATAACCACTCATCGTACCAGTTTAAAAAATATTACAAAAATTAGGGAACTTTTTCAAAAGGTAAATTGAGTTTTTTTTGAGCAGTTTAGCGAATGTAAAACGGTTATTTATGACCAGTAAAAAGAGAATAGCGAGATTAAAAAGCAGATTATTCTTAGCGGTAGCAGATTGCTGGCTGTTTACGGAGAATAATAAGGTGATAACGTAAAAATTGTGACCTGGTTATCATGTGGCTGTAATTTGATGTAACAAGATGAGATGGTTGTATAGTGAAAGCATATTAGGACTGAAAAGTAACGGGCCAACATTAGTTGGCCCGTATATTAAGGTGTTAACATAGAAAAGCAGTTATTAGAACGCTGCATTTCTTGGGGTACGTGGGAATGGAATCACTTCACGTACGTTACCCACACCAGTGACGTAAGCCACTAAACGCTCAAAACCAAGGCCGAAACCTGAGTGAGGAACGGTACCATAACGGCGCAGATCACGGTACCACCAGTAATCTTCTTTATTCATACCCATTTCTTCAAGGCGGGCATCTAGCATATCAAGACGTTCTTCACGCTGTGAGCCACCGATGATTTCACCAATACCCGGTGCTAATACATCCATCGCAGCAACAGTTTTGCCATCTTCATTGAGGCGCATATAGAAAGCTTTGATGTCTTTCGGGTAGTTTTTCACAACCACAGGGGCTTTAAAGTGTTGCTCAGCAAGGTAACGCTCGTGCTCAGACGACATATCGACACCCCAATAAACTGGGTTTTCGAATTTTTGACCACAAGTTTCTAGGATTTTAATGGCATCCGTGTAATCAACTTGTGCAAAGTCTGAGTTAACAAAGCTTTCTAAGCGGTTGATAACGTCTTTATCAACACGTTGTGCAAAGAATTCTAAGTCATCACGGCGTTCTTCAAGAGCGGCTTTGAAGGCGAATTTCAGCATTTTTTCTGCAAGGCCTGCGACATCATCTAAAGAAGCAAATGCCACTTCAGGTTCGACCATCCAGAATTCAGCTAAGTGACGGCTAGTATTTGAGTTTTCAGCACGGAAGGTTGGGCCGAAAGTGTAAACTTTGCTAATTGCTGTTGCATAGGCTTCACCGTTCAGTTGGCCTGAAACGGTTAAGAAAGCTTCGCGACCAAAGAAATCTTCGCTGAAATCGACTTCACCTTTGTCATCACGTGGCAGGTTATTGTAATCCAATGTAGAAACACGGAACATTTCCCCCGCGCCTTCGGTGTCTGAGGCAGTGATCACTGGAGTTGAAACCCAGAAGTAGCCTTGCTCATCAAAGAAACGGTGGATAGCTTGCGCTAAAGTGTGGCGCACACGTGCAACAGCACCAATTAAGTTAGTACGTGGGCGCAAGTGTGCGGCTTCACGTAAAAACTCAACACTATGACGCTTCGCTGCCATTGGGTAGGTGTCAGGGTCTTCAACCCAACCAACAACTTTTACAGCAGTGGCTTCAAGCTCAAATGATTGACCTTGGCCTGGGGATTCTTTTACGGTACCCGTTACTTCAACCGAACAACCCGTTGTTAGGTGCAGGACTTCGTCATTATAATTCGGTAAATTATTATTAATGATAGCCTGTAACGGATTAAAGCAAGAACCGTCATAAACGGCGAGGAAAGAAAAACCAGCATTTGAATCTCTCCTTGTACGTACCCAGCCTTGAACGGTGACTTCTGTGCCTACCGCCACTCGGCCTTGCAGTACGTCGACTACAGGCGCTACTATCATATAATTCACTCTCTTCATATTTAACGATATCTACTTCGACTATCTCAATCCGTCATACTTCGAGCCGTAGATGCGTTGGCTTCACAAACCGACCCTAGTCACATACTTATGTATGCTCCTAGGGCTCACTTTGTTTGCCGCCTTCCTACAACTCGAATTATTTAGGATGTAATTCAAATTGTTTTAAATCCATTCGACCGCTTATATCTATGAATATTATTCAAAAAATGTCATCGGTTTATGGCGATTAAAATAGTTAAAGTAGGGATATTAACGAAATCCCATTTTTCAGGGGCCAAAGCTCTATGTTACTTGCCATTTATTAGGAAACAAGTAAAAAATCGCGATAAAACATTTCTGTTGAAGCGAAGCGTGGTTATTGAGCTTAAAAGCTATAGTAATAGTAAGTGAATAAAAGAAAAAGGGGGTTTTGAAGCTCTGGGCAAGAAAAGTGCAAATTCTTACTCAGAGCTAGGGAAAAGAGACTTAATTAGCTGGCTTTTTCCATTTTAGGGAGGTCGAACGCTTTTCTGAGTTGATTGACGAACTCATCATCTTCGCAAATGGTTTTTCCTGGGCTATCAGATAGCTTAGCGACAGGCTTACCATTGCACTCTACCAATTTGATCACAATATTTAGCGGTGTAACATTCGGAATATTGCAGGTTAGACGAGTGCCGATACCAAAAACAAGGTTAATCCGTTGGTGGAAATAACGATATAATTCAAGTGCTTTTTGTAAGTCTAAGCTGTCAGAGAACACCAGTGTTTTGCTCATAGGATCGATACCCAATTTTTGGTAATGAGCAATGGCTTTTTCGCCCCATTCGATCGGGTCCCCTGAATCATGACGCAACCCTTGGTAGCGGTTCGCAAAGTTAGCATCAAAATCACGCAAAAAGGCATCCATGGTGATACAGTCAGTTAATGCGACACCTAAGTGATTAGGGTATTCATCTAGCCAGCTCTGCAATGCCTCGCGTTGGCTATTTGCCAATTCAGGGCTGATTTGCTGGTGGGCTTGGAACCACTCATGGGCTTGTGTGCCAACAGGGGCTAGGCCTAACTCGTGAGCAAGTTTGTAATTGCTCGTCCCTACAAGGTAAGGAAATTCTTGTTTAAGCATCGAAACAATGGCGGATTGCACATCGTAGGAAAAACGGCGGCGTGTCCCGAAGTCCATTAGCTTAAAGTTAGACAAATCAAGTTGGTGCTCATCAGCTTGTTGATAAAAAACATTTAACAGCTTTTTAAGTTGCTGAACAGCATCATCAGGATGAATGTTTGGGTGCCTATCTTTTTGGATGATTTCACTGACCAATGCAAGGAGTGGTACCTCCCACATGATCACTTCACGCCAAGGCCCACTAATGCGAATAGCCAATTGGCCTTCGTCGGTGGTACTGACAACGACTTGTTCAGGGTTAAAGCGGAATGATTTTAACCACGTAAGGTAGTCTTCTTGGAAGAAAGGTAAGCGGCGGAGAAAATTCAGTTCATTATCAGAAAGTGATAAGTTAGCCATCAACTGAATTTGTTGCCTGATTTCATTGGCGTAAGCACCTAAGATCTCACTGCTACGACAGCGGAACTCAGCGACAACCGGTACCTGGTGGTAACGGTGGAAAACGGCCTGCTGCATATGAAGCTTGTAAGCATCGGTATCAAGCAGTGATGTAATAATTGGTGTAGCGTCTAAATTCATGGCACGCAGACATCCTCGCGGAGCTTATCTTTACCACTAATGCTATTCATTTTTACTCTTGTTTCCCTTGAAACCTGTTTGATTTTTCAAAAATTCACAATGAGATAAAAGCAGCAATAGTCGTTAGCTAAATCGTTAAAGTTGCAAAAGTATACCCACTTTAGCAAAAGATAGAAGTGTTATTCTACCTCTTGGTTTCAAGGAGCACGGCAACCTAAATTCGCGCATTGCCTTTTTGTATTACTATAAAATCAAATAAATACGTTTTATTCGTATTATGTTCCATAGAAATAGACAAAAAGCATTAATCACGAAAAGATACTAACACGCTATAAAATATTTAATAGTACTATAGCACCAACAAACAAACGAATTTTTAACAAAGTTAAGCAGAGTGTGACATACAAAGCTAACATTGCCATAAAAATAGATAACATTTTTTGATGAAAATGTTTCTCAAATCCATTCACATTATTGTGGCTTATAGTATTGTATAAGTAATAAAGCAGTACGATATTGAATATAACGAATTAAAAGGTTACTTATGACCCAGCTAAGACAAGCGAAATATCGTCAGGATTATCAAGCACCTGATTACACAATTACAGAAATTGACCTCGATTTTAATCTTGACCCAGTGAAGACAGTCGTTACCGCAATAAGCAAGGTAAAACGCCTTAACTCTCAGTCATCAACACTTGAACTCAATGGCGAAGATTTATCACTAGTCAGTATTGAAGTCGATGGCAAAGCGTGGAAAAACTATAAAGAATCTGAAGGTAAATTGATTATTGAATCATTACCTGAATCTTTTACACTGCGGATTGTGAATGAAATTAGCCCTGAAAAAAATACAGCGTTAGAAGGGCTATATGTTTCAGGTGAGGCGTTATGCACACAATGTGAAGCGGAAGGTTTCCGCCATATTACCTATTACCAAGACCGACCAGATGTGCTGGCTCGCTATACCACCACAATTACAGCGGATAAATCACGTTATCCTTATTTATTATCAAATGGTAACCGTATCGCAGAAGGTGAGTTAGAAGACGGCCGCCATTGGGTGAAATGGGAAGACCCATTCCCAAAACCAAGTTATTTATTTGCCTTAGTTGCAGGCGATTTTGACGTTTTAAAAGACATATTTGTCACTCGTAGTGGCCGTGAAGTTGCATTAGAACTTTTTGTCGATAAAGGTAATTTAGACCGTGCACCATGGGCAATGCAGTCCCTGAAAAATGCCATGAAATGGGACGAAGAACGCTTTGGTTTAGAGTATGACCTTGATATCTATATGATTGTTGCCGTTGATTTCTTCAACATGGGAGCCATGGAAAATAAAGGTTTGAATGTCTTTAACTCTAAATATGTTTTAGCTAAAAGTGAGACAGCGACGGATAAAGACTATCTGAATATCGAATCTGTGATTGGTCACGAATACTTCCATAACTGGACTGGTAACCGTATCACTTGCCGTGACTGGTTCCAATTGAGCTTAAAAGAAGGGTTAACTGTTTTCCGCGATCAAGAATTTAGCTCTGATTTAGGCTCTCGCTCTGTTAACCGTATCAACAATGTTAAAGTGATGCGTTCAGCCCAGTTTGCTGAAGATGCAAGCCCAATGGCGCATCCAATCCGTCCTGACAAAGTCATCGAAATGAACAATTTCTATACTTTAACAGTGTATGAAAAAGGGTCTGAAGTCATTCGCATGATCCATACGCTGCTCGGTGAGGAAATGTTCCAAGCGGGAATACAACTTTATGTTCATCGCCATGATGGCAGTGCGGCAACCTGTGACGATTTTGTGCAGGCGATGGAAGATGCGTCAAATGTTGATTTATCACTATTTCGTCGTTGGTATAGCCAATCAGGGACGCCAGTTTTAACTGTGCGTGATGAATATTCACCAGAAAAACAGCAATATACGCTACATGTTAGCCAAATGACACCAGCTACAGCGGATCAAGCTGAAAAGCTGCCATTACATATCCCATTGGATATTGAGCTCTATGATGAGCAAGGTGGAATTATTACGCTAAAACGTGATGGTAGTGTGGTAAATTCAGTGCTAAACATTACGCAAGAAACTCAAACGTTTGTTTTTGATGAGGTGACAAGTCGCCCAGTTCCCTCCTTATTGCGTGAGTTTTCAGCCCCTGTAAAATTAGATTACAACTACACAGATGAGCAATTAGCTTTCTTGATGCAGCATGCAAGCAATGAATTTGCTCGTTGGGATGCTGCTCAGCAACTCATTAATAATTATGTAAAAATTAACGTGGCTCACTATCAAAATGGTGAGGCTTTAGTTTTACCTGAGCCAGTAGTTGATGCTTTTCGCGGTGTATTATTAAGTGATTCGATTGACCCTGCGTTAGTCGCCTTGATCTTAACGTTGCCTTCCGAAAATGAGCTTGCAGAATTATTTACGGTTATTGACCCGGTAGCGATCCACGAAGTGGTGAATTTTATCCATCATCATTTAGCAGTAGAAATGCATGATGAGCTTCTCACCGTTTATCGCTCCATTAATATTGATGGCTATCGTGTTGATCACCAAGATATTGCTAAACGTTCATTGCGTAATATTTGCCTGCAATACTTAGCGGCGGGTGATGATAGCGAACTGGCGAACAATTTAGTGCTGGAACAATACCAATCTGCCGATAACATGACGGATTCGCTGGCCGCATTGACCGCAGCAAATGAATCACAGTTAGCTTGTAAAGAACAGTTAATGGCAGACTTTGATGAGCGTTGGCACCATGACGGGTTAGTCATGGATAAGTGGTTTACATTGCAAGGGGCGAACCCTGCAAAAGAAGCGCTTGCCAATGTACGTGCATTATTGAATCACCGCTCATTTAGTATGAGTAACCCGAACCGTGTTCGCTCACTTGTCGGTGCTTTCACAGCAGGGAATCCCGTTAATTTCCATGCGAAAGATAGCAGTGGTTACCAATTCCTGTATGAAATTTTAGTCGATCTGAATACACGTAACCCGCAAGTGGCTTCGAGGCTGATCGAGCCGTTGATCCGTTTAAAACGTTATGATGAACAGCGCCAAGCACAGATGCGCAAAGTGCTTGAGCAATTGAAAGCGCTCGATAACCTTTCTGGTGATCTATTTGAAAAAATTACCAAAGCGTTAGAAAGCTGATTTATATATAGCTAACCAATTATTGGTTTTAATAAGCCGCTAAAATTAATTTAGCGGCTTATTTGTTTATGACAATAATGGAATATTAAATGAGAGATAACTGTCATAAAGTGGTTGTTTTCCCCCAAAAAACCAGGCAAATGAATTTTTATTGATTTTTTCATGGTAAAAGCGCGGTGAGATAGGGTAATCTATAGCGCGTTTTATCCGACGAAAAATAGTTCGCACAGTGAAAACTCGGCAATCAGTCTTTGGCGAGGGTTTTGGCGCGCGACATAATGTCTATTTTATTGAAACGCACTAGTAAAAATAGGTTATTGGATATGTTATATCATCTTGCCCGCAAGGCACTGTTCCAGCTCGACCCTGAAAAAGCTCATGAATTGACTTTTCGCCAGCTTCAACGTTTGAACCATTCCCCTTTCCAATGTCTTATTCGCCAATCTGTTGCCACTAAACCCGTTCAATGCATGGGGCTTTCCTTTAAAAACCCACTAGGGCTCGCCGCGGGTTTAGATAAAGATGGTGAATGTATTGATGCATTTGGTGCAATGGGTTTTGGGTTTATAGAAATTGGTACGGTAACTCCTCGTCCACAGTCTGGTAATGACAAACCGCGGTTATTTCGACTTGTAGAAGCAGAAGGTTTAATTAACCGGATGGGTTTTAATAATAAAGGTGTCGATAACCTTGTTGAGAATGTTAAAAAATCGAATTACGGCGGGGTCATTGGTATCAATATTGGCAAAAATAAAGATACACCTGTTGAACAAGGTAAAGATGACTATTTAATTTGCATGGATAAGGTCTATACTCATGCAGGTTATATTGCTATTAATATTTCCTCACCAAATACGCCAGGCTTGCGTACATTACAATATGGCGAAGCACTAGATGATTTATTAAGTAGTATAAAAGCAAAACAACTGGAATTACAATTACAGCACCAAAAATATGTACCTGTCGCTGTAAAGGTTGCGCCTGATTTATCTGAAGAGGAACTTATCCAAGTTTCAGATAGCCTAGTTAGGCATAATATTGATGGCGTTATTGCAACGAATACCACGCTAGATCGTTCTTTGGTTCAAGGGATAAATCATTGTAATGAGGCTGGTGGGTTAAGTGGCCGTCCTGTGCAATTAAAAAGTACACAAGTTATTAAGATTATTTCACGTGAGTTAAATGGAAAGCTGCCAATAATTGGAGTAGGTGGAATTGATTCCCTTACCGCGGCGCGTGAAAAAATGGAAGCGGGTGCCTCTTTAATTCAAATTTATTCTGGTTTTATTTATCATGGGCCAAAATTAATTAAAGATATTGTTAATCATATCTAGTAATAAATTGTAAATTTACGTATCAAGGGGGTTTATTTATTCCCCCTTTTAAACTATATTGCTAATAGTGGCTATTTTTGTATCAAGTTGAACTCAATTTTCAGTAGATTTGCTATTTAGATAACAATATTATCCAGTTATTTCTAACGCATCTTCTTATTTAGCAGATCCAATTTTTAGCATATAAAAATAGCCTTAGAGTAAATTTAGAAAGGATCATTATAGAGATCATTTCTACTTTATTTACCGGTAAATCGCTAAAGGATCGTTTATGAATATTAAACCTGATGATCATTGGCGTTGGTATTTTGATCATGACCATAATAGGGTGATGTTAGATCTCGCCAACGGCATGATATTTCGTTCATGTTTTCCTGCTAAGATGCTAACGGTTTTTGCTCGTAATGAGATGCCTTTTAGTATCGAAGATGCAGGTGAATATTATTTATTTGATGAGCAGGCTAAAAGGCTAAATATTACTCAAGAAGAAAGAGCTGAATTAGTCTTAAATAGTTTAGTTGCTTTTCGTTTTTTAAAGCCACAGATGCCAAAGAGTTGGTACTTTTCTTCATTTCACTATATTAATGAGCCTAAGCAGGGGCAAATAATTCAAGTGTGTTTAGAAAATACGAACCATTATTCCACATTTATTATTGCTGAGGCTGGCCCTTCTGCGAGTTTATGTTTATTAGCGGAACCAATTTTAGAATTACCCGATCGAACTTTACGATTTTGCGATCCAATTAAGATCATGAACGATCGCATGCTTGAATATTCATCTAAAGTGAAACGTCAATTATACGGTAATGCTATTTAAATGATCGCTAGAGATCAAAAAAGAATAGTGAAACAAAAAGTTTTTTTGCTAATTAATCTAGTTTTGAGCGTTTAACACCATCGTAGAATTGAAACCTTGATGGTGTTAAAAAGCAAAATCAACGCTTAATTAAACGCTAATTTAACGGATGTTTTCGGGATACAACTACAGGCGAGTATATAACCGTTTTCTTTAATGGCACTTTGTTTTAACGGGGTGACCTCCCCAGAAATAAGCTTAATTTTACAGCGACCACAGATGCCAGCTCGACATGAATAAGGGATAGTTAAACCATTGGATTCTAATTGCTCCAGGATCACATTTTGGTTATCACCGGTATATTCTGTTTCTCCAAAAACTAAACTGACCTTATTGGCTTGAGTATTTAAACTATTAGCTGCTAGGTCACTTTCCCGCTCTTGAACTAAATACTGTTTTGCTGGTTTAGTTTCTAATACCGTCAGGGTATCGCCAACACGAATAACACCGGTATTTTTAATAATCACATTTTGGCCAAAATCGACATCACCTGTTTCATCTGAACGGAAGGTTTGTAATGTCGCAAGTGGCTCACTGTGGGGATGTTTGATCCCTTTCTCTGGGCTAACGGTAGTTAAAATGCATCGGCTACATGGCCTATCTAATGTAAAGATGACATCACCAATTTGAATGGTTTTCCATGTATCTTCTTCAAAAGGCTTGGCGCCTGTAATAATTAAGTTGCCACGAAACTGTTCTAATTTAATACTGGCAGGGCAACGGCGTTGCAGTTCTTGGACAGAAGCTTCGTTGATCAGTAAGAAAGGGTAGCCGTCAGCAAAAGACATCGGCACATCTTGGTGTTCTTTGACGCGACGAGAAAGCTGCGGGCTTAGCCAGCGTAATTGTACCGGTTCGTCAAAAAAGGTACTTAACCAGCTATTTATTGCTTCAGGTGCAATAAGTGCATGAAAATGATTGCCCCAAACTTCAGTAGGGCTCTGCTTCTCATCAAAGTCCTGATACAATACCGTCGCACTTTCGCCATTTGGTGCTCGCAAGTGAAGACCATTATTGAGCATTACCGGTGTAAAAAGTAACATTTGTGGATATTTTCTCGCCGTAATAAATTTACCTTCCAGCGTGGTTACCATAAAATTACGATCAAAAGTCAAACCGCTAATATCAGCGAAGGCGTGGGATAAACGAACTCCTCGCATAGATTTAACTGGGTGTGTGTAAAGGCGCGAAAGCGTTATCATTTTTTAATCCTTATAATTGTGCGTAGCAACTTTATGACAACTGCATAAGATTAGCTATAATGCGCAACAATTTTTCATCCAAATTGGTAATAAATACTATGAATTCTCTGTTTGCCAGCACAGCTCGCGGCCTTGAAGAACTACTGAAAACGGAATTAGAATCGCTTGGCGCTAGCCAATGCAAAGTGGCCCAAGGGGGTGTCTATTTTCAGGCCGACGAACGTGTGATGTACCAAAGCCTACTGTGGAGTCGGCTGGCATCGCGTATTTTATTGCCACTGAATGATTTTGACGTCTACAGTGACTTAGATTTGTACCTCGGTGTACAAGCAATCGACTGGAGTGAGATTTTCTCCGTCAATGATACCTTTGTTGTTCATTTTACAGGGACTAACGAAGAAATTCGCAACAGCCAATACGGTGCATTGAAAGTGAAAGATGCTATCGTAGACAGCTTCGTACGCAAGCTAGACCAGCGCCCTGATGTCGCCCGCCAGCAAGCGGATATTCGTATTAACGTCTATTTAAATAAAGAAAAAGCCAGTGTAGCACTCGATTTAAGTGGTGATTCATTACATATTCGTGGCTACCGTGATTTGGCAGGTCAAGCGCCCTTAAAAGAGACGCTGGCGGCAGCAATTATCAACCGTTCAGGTTGGCAGCAAGGAACACCCTTGGTCGACCCAATGTGCGGTTCAGGAACCTTGTTAATTGAAGCCGCAATGATGGCAACAGATAAAGCCCCCGGGTTACACCGTACGCATTGGGGCTTTTATACATGGTCGAAATTTAACGCGGAACTTTGGCGTGAACTAACCACGGAAGCGCAAGTGCGTTTCCGCCAAGGTTTGAAAGAAACGACATCGCGTTTTTATGGTTTTGATATCGATAAGCGCGTACTGGAAATGGCTCGTGCGAACGCGCGCCGTGCAGGGTTACAAGATTTAATCACCTTTAAGCAAGGTGATGCCGCTGCATTGGAAAACCCAGTTAAGGCCGATGCGTTAGGCACGATTATTAGCAATCCCCCTTATGGGGAGCGTTTAGAAAGTGAGCCTGCTTTAATTGCGCTACATAGCCAGTTAGGGCGGATCGTGAAGGCACGCTTCCCTGGTTGGCGTTTATCGATTTTTAGTGCTTCTCCTGAGTTACTCAGCTGTTTGCAACTGCGTTCAGAGCGTGAATTTAAAGCTAAGAATGGTCCTTTAGATTGTGTCCAGAAAAACTACCAGCTAGCGGCTACGCCATCAGAAACGATAGCGGAAATTTCACCTGATTTTGCAAATCGTTTACGTAAAAATATCAAGAAATTAAGTAAATGGGCAAAACAACAAGGCATTGATAGTTATCGTGTTTATGATGCTGATTTACCTGAATACAATGTTGCGGTTGATATTTATGGCGATAAAGTGGTGATCCAAGAATACGCGCCACCGAAAACCGTTGATGAACGCAAAGCTCGTCAACGCCTATTTGATGTGATCACTGCAACAATGAATGTGCTAGAACTGACATCGAATCAGCTAGTGTTAAAAACGCGCCAGCGCCAAAAAGGCAAGCAGCAGTATGAGAAATTAGCGCAAAAAGACGATTTCTTTTTAGTGCAAGAATACAATGCGAAAATGTTGGTGAATTTGACGGACTATCTGGATACAGGGTTATTTCTTGACCATCGTATTGCCCGTAAAATGTTAGGCCAGATGAGTAAAGATGCCGATTTCTTAAACTTGTTCTGTTACACCGGCACTGCCACTGTGCATGCAGGGCTTGGCGGCGCGAAAAGCACCACTTCCGTAGATATGTCACGCACTTATCTTGAGTGGGCTGAGAAAAACCTACAAGCGAATGGGCTAACAGGTCGCCAACATCGTTTAATTCAAGCGGATTGCTTGAGTTGGCTGGCGAATAGCCGGGAACAATTTGATTTGATCTTTATTGATCCCCCAACATTTTCAAATTCAAAACGCATGGATGGTACGTTTGACGTACAACGAGATCATATCCAATTGATTACCCACCTAAAGCGGTTATTACGCCGTGGTGGAACCGTAATGTTTTCTAATAACAAACGCGGTTTTAAAATGGATCTTGAAGCAATTAAAGAATTAGGATTACAAGCACAAGAAATCACAGCGAAAACACTGTCAGAAGATTTTGCTCGTAACCGCCAAATACATAACTGCTGGCTAATTAGCCACGCAGAGTAAGGATAGAATCAATGGCTTTAATTAATTTGTCGGGTGCATACCTTTCGTTTAGTGATGCCCCATTACTGGATAATACCGAAATTCATATCGAAGATAACGAACGTGTATGTTTGGTTGGCCGCAATGGTGCGGGTAAATCAACGTTAATGCGTGTGTTAACGAAAGAACAGCCGTTAGATGATGGCCAATTGGTTTATGAGCAAGATTTAGTTGTTGCACGCTTGCAGCAAGACCCACCGCGTAATATTGAAGGCACTATTTTTGATTTTGTGGCTGAAGGTGTTGCAGAACAGGCTCAGTACCTCAAAGATTATCACCATGTTGCAAAAGAGGTCGAAACCGACCCGAGTGAAAAGAATCTAAATAAATTAGCTGAATTACAAGAGGTGTTAGATAATCGTAATTTATGGTTGCTGGACTCTCGTATCAGTGATGTGCTGAAAAAACTCGGTTTACCTGCGGATGCAGAACTGTCTTCACTATCAGGCGGTTGGCTTCGTAAAGCCGCTTTGGGCCGTGCGTTAGTGAGTAACCCAAGAGTACTATTTTTAGATGAGCCAACCAACCACTTAGATATAGAAACAATTCTTTGGCTGGAAAACTTCCTAAAAGATTTCCAAGGCAGCATCGTATTTATCTCCCATGACCGTTCGTTTATCCGTAATATGGCAACACGTATTATTGATTTAGACCGTGGGCAGCTGTCTTCTTGGCCGGGTAATTATGATGACTACTTGGTGAATAAAGAAGAAGCATTGCGTGTTGAAGAGATGCAAAATGCAGAATTCGACCGTAAATTAGCCCAAGAAGAGACGTGGATCCGCCAAGGTATTAAAGCGCGACGTACTCGTAACGAAGGTCGTGTTCGTGCGCTGAAAGCGCTACGCGTAGAGCGTTCAGAGCGTCGTGAAGTGATGGGCACAGCGAAAATGCAAGTGGGTGAAGCAGCCCGTTCTGGCAAAATTGTGTTCGAAATGGAAAATGTGAATTACCAGATTGATAATAAAGTACTGGTAAAAGATTTTTCAGCTCAAGTATTACGTGGCGATAAAATCGCGCTAGTTGGGCCAAACGGTTGTGGTAAAACAACATTATTGCGCTTAATGCTAGGGGATTTACAAGCAGATAGCGGACGAGTTCATTGTGGGACTAAGTTGGAAGTTGCTTATTTCGACCAGCATCGTGCGGCGTTGGACCCAGATAAAACCGTGATGGATAACTTGGCAGAAGGCAAACAAGAAGTCATGGTCAATGGCAAGCCACGCCATGTTTTAGGCTATTTACAAGACTTTATGTTTCCACCAAAACGTGCGATGACTCCTGTTAGGGCGCTTTCTGGTGGTGAGCGTAACCGCTTGTTGCTTGCGCGTTTATTCCTAAAACCAAGTAACTTATTGATCCTCGATGAACCGACTAACGACCTTGATGTCGAAACCTTAGAGTTACTCGAAGAGCTAGTTGATGGTTACCAAGGAACGGTTTTATTGGTTAGCCATGACCGAGAGTTTGTTGATAACAGTGTGACAGAATGTTGGATCTTCGAAGGTAATGGGGTTATTAAGCGTTTTGCGGGCGGATATTACGATGCTCAGCAGCAAAAAGCACAAACAGTGAGTTTGAAAGCAGAACAAACGGGTAAAGTGACTGCCCAAGATAAACAGACGAAACCGAAAGAAACGGTAAAACGTTCAAATAAGCTCAGTTACAATTTATTACGTGAATTGGAACAATTGCCAGCAAAATTGGAACAACTTGAAAGTGAAATTGAAACATTGCAAACTCAAGTTGGTGATGCCGATTTTTTCAATCAACCACATGATGTAACAGAAAAAACGCTGAGTCAGCTAGCAGCAAAAGAAGCTGAACTAGAGCAAGCATTTGACCGTTGGCAAGAGCTTGAATTGCTGAAGAACGGCTAATTACGTTTTAATTAAAGGAGCAAATACACTTTGTGCAACCATGCGTCTCATGAACATGTGCTTTGTCCTCAGTGTGACATGTTGGTTGCAGTTCCTGAGTTGGAACAAGGGAGCAAGGCAACGTGTCCACGCTGCGAAACCACATTGGTCTCAAAGTGGCGATACCCGTATAAGCAGCCGGCAGCATATGCATTCAGTGCATTAATTATGCTGTTTGTTGCCTGCTTGTTCCCTTTTGTTAAGATGGGCGCCGCAGGGATTGAAAATGAAATTTCGCTATTCCAAATCATTGAAATTATAGCAACCACGCGTTATAGCGGTCTGGCACTATTTTTTCTATTCTTTTCATTGATTATTCCTGCATTTTGCATGGTCACCATTATCCTTTTAGGGTTGCAAGTTCATATTCCTAAAGGTATTAAAGTGGTGATCACCCGTATACTGTTCCAAATGAAAGCGTGGTGTATGGCTGAGATTTTTCTAGCGGGGGTCTTAGTCAGTTTTGTTAAATTGATAGCTTACGGTGATATTGGCATCGGGTTAAGCTTTTTACCTTATTGCGCGTACTGCATGCTGCAAGTAAGGGCTTTTCAATGCTTAGATCGTCACTGGCTATGGAACAGAATTGAAGCGGCTCCGAAATTAGATAAGCCGTTAATCGTGGGCCAGACGGGTATTAAACAAGATGTACGTTTATGTCTTGTGTGTACGGCGATTTTACCTGCCGAACAATCAAAATGCCCACGTTGTCACTCCCATGGTAGTGTACGGAAAAACCAAAGTTTACAATGGACTTTGGCACTTTTAGTGACATCAATTATGTTGTATATCCCTGCTAACGTACTACCAATGATGACCACAAATACGTTGGGAACCGCATTAAACTCGACCATTATTGACGGAGTCATTTTGTTGTGGGAAGACGGGTCATATCCTGTTGCCATGGTGATTTTTGTGGCCAGTATCATGGTGCCTACATTGAAAATGATAGGAATTGCATGGCTTTGCCTAGATTCCAAGGGGTACGGTAATCGTGACCCACATCGTATGCATTTTATTTATGAGTTGGTGGAATATGTTGGTCGTTGGTCAATGATAGATGTATTTGTTATCACTATTTTAGCCTCTTTGGTTCAAATGGGGCAGTTGATGAATATTGTCCCTGCGATGGGGATTATTTTCTTTGGTGTGGTTGTTATTCTCACAATGTTTGCAGCGATGACCTTTGACCCTAGATTAACTTGGGATCGCTGTGAAAGAAAAAATGCAGTAAATACTGTTGAACAAGAAGGAGTCATCGGGTGACTGAAAAAGAAACACCGCAGGCCAATGCCAAAATTAGCAAGCTAAAAAGTTGGTCGCCTGTATGGGTGATCCCAATAGTGACGCTCTTGCTTGGTGCTTGGGTTTTATTTTACCACTTTAGCAACCAAGGCCCTGAAGTGACATTAATCACTTACAATGCTGAAGGAATAGAAGCGGGTAAAACGAAAATTAAAAGTCGCAGCGTTGATATTGGCGTTGTAGAAAGCGTGACACTTGATGACAACTTTAGTCGAGTGATTATTAAAGCGCGCTTGAATAATGAAATGAAAGAATTGTTGCGTACCGATTCCGCGTTTTGGATTGTAAAACCGACAATTGGGCGTGATGGCGTCACTGGGCTTGGCACATTACTTTCAGGTGCTTACATTGAGCTTCAACCGGGGTTAGCGGCAAAAGAACATTTCGAGTTCACCTTATTGGATACTCCGCCTCTTGCATCACCAGATGCTAAGGGAATTCGTGTTGTATTGGTGAGCGATAAGGCAGGGCAACTAAACCCAGGTGACCCAGTTTTATTCCGTGGTTACCGAGTTGGTTCTGTTGAAACTAGTGACTTTGATATGGACAAGCGTGATATGCGCTACCAATTATTTATCAATGCGCCTTATGACAAATTGATTAGTTCAAATGTACGTTTCTGGAAAGACAGCGGCATTGCTTTTGATATGTCATCCCAAGGAGTTCACGTTGAAATGGGCTCAATAGCCACATTACTGACCGGTGGTGTGAGTTTTGATGTTCCAACAGGGTGGGTTCCAGGTGCAAATGTGAAGGAAAATACTGAATTCCAACTGTTTGATAACCAAAGTAGTATTCAAAATTCCTTGTATACGCAGTATCAAGATTTTGTTTTGTTTTTCTCAGACTCAGTGCGAGGCCTGCAACCCGGAGCGCCAGTAGAGTTCCGTGGTATTCGTTTAGGTACCGTTGCACAAGTGCCTTTTTATACGGAAGGTTTAGACCAATCACTGGATAATGACTTTAGAATTCCGGTTTTGATTCACATTGAGCCAGAGCGTTTCTCTAAAGATGTCGGTAAGAATTTTAATTTGAAAAATGAATTAAATTTAGCCTTGAAAGATGGCTTAAGGGCATCATTAAAATCAGGAAACTTGCTAACTGGCGCATTATTTGTTGATTTGGATTTTGTGCAAAATGCAGAGCCTTATAAAGGCCCAACTGTAGTTGCTGGCTATAAAATTATCCCGACAACCAGTGCAGGGTTAGCGCAAATTCAACAAAAAGTCATTGCAGTGTTGGATAAAATTAACAATATGCCAATTGAACCAATGCTTAATCAAACCACACAAACATTGGCAGAAGGGCAGAAAGTTGTTAAAGAAGCTAATGCCATGTTGGCACAGCTCAACAAAGTGATGGCGAGTAAAGAGTTCCAAAATTTACCTCATGACTTGCAAAAAACACTGCAAGAAATGAACCGTGCAATGCAAGGTTTCCAACCTGGTTCACCAGCCTATAATAAAATGGTGGATAACATGCAGCGTTTAGACCAAGTATTGAGAGAAGTTCAGCCACTTTTACGTACTTTAAATAATAAGAGTAACGCATTAGTTTTTGAAGCTGAGCCAACGAAGGATGTTGAGCCTAAAGGAGTGAAAAAATAATGAGATATTTATTATCGATATTTGTTTTATTATTGGCGGCTTGTAGTAGTACTCCTGAGAAAAAGTATTATCAATTGCCAATGAAAACTCCTCAGACACAATCTGCAGAGGTGATGGATAAAGGCCAAGTATGGTTACAGCGCATCATGTTATCGGATGTATTGACGTCAAATGGTATTACTTACCAAACGACAGATGTCAGTTATACCAATGCGAGTACACACTTATGGGCTAGCCCATTAGAACAACAGCTTGGGCAGTCGATGGTGAGAGAATTATCTGCGGCATTACCTGAAAAACTAGTTTCTTTGCAGCCATTACAGAACTCGCCGGATACGCTCGATATCACTTTAACGGCCTTTAATGGGCGGTATGACGGTAAAGTATTAGTTCAAGGCTTTTGGACTTACTCTCATAATAACAACGTGATCCGCCGTAATTTTGATGTGCAATTAGATCAAAATGAAGATGGTTACCCGGAGTTGGTCCGTACGTTATCGATGGGCTGGCAGCAAGTGGCTGAGAGTATTGCGAAAGAGATAGGTAAATACTAGTTATTACCTAAGTATTTTATATTAAATGCACCTTTAATATATATGGTTTATATATTTTAGGTGCATTATTATTTTTATTAAATATAGATATCTTTTTAATTTATATATTAGTGAATGATAAATTCTTTTGTTCTCTAATATGATGATAAATAAAAGGATATTTTTATTTATGATTAAAATCAATAGATTATATTAATTGCCACATACAAGTCACATTTATGCTATTTATGACAAATATATGAAAATCTTTACTTGATTTTTTTATCAACGGGCGCTATTTCTATAGTGTACCTATTAAAAAATAGTAGGTGCTGTTTTCTTTTCCATTTAAATGATGAGGGAAGTAAGGCATGAAAAGACAGAAGCGAGACCGTTTAGAAAGAGCTTTATCAAGAGGTTATCAAGCAGGTTTAGCAGGGCGCTCTAAAGAACTGTGTCCATATCAAGCAGTAGATGCTCGGTCGCATTGGCTAGGTGGTTGGCGAAAGGCGATGGAGGATCGAACCATAGCGGTAGTGTAACCCCCACATTCTTTTAATCTTTTAGGTTAAATAGCCTGTACTCGTTTATTTGAGTATTTTCGGGTTTTTAAGTTAAAGATATCAATCAATTTAAGAACCTCCGCCATTGCGGAGGTTTGCATTTCAAAGCTTAGAATGCGCTCGTGTCTTTAAAAAGACCCACTTTTAAGTCTGTTGCAGTATAAATTAATTTACCATCAACTAAGACTTCACCATCTGCTAACCCCATGATCAGCTTACGGTTGATCACGCGTTTAAAGCTGATGCGGTAAGTGACTTTCTTCGCAGTAGGGAGGACTTGGCCTGTAAATTTAACTTCGCCAACGCCTAAAGCACGTCCTTTTCCTTCACCACCAAGCCAGCCAAGATAGAAGCCAACTAACTGCCACATTGCATCAAGGCCTAAACAGCCAGGCATGACAGGGTCGTTTGTAAAGTGGCAGCCAAAGAACCAAAGGTCTGGATTAATATCCAGTTCAGCTTCCACATAACCTTTATTAAATGTGCCACCATCTTCAGTCATACTGACGATGCGATCCATCATCAACATGTTTCCTGATGGCAGTGGAGGACCATTTTCTCCAAATAATTCGCCTTTACCAGAAGCAATTAAATCATCTTTTGTGTAGGATCCGCGTTTATCAACCATGTTCTTAAGATAGCCTTTATTATGTGTAGGGCTACAGGATAGCTTACACTTGTACGCTGAACAACTCCGATCTGCTATTTTTTACGCAATCTTTACTTAACTCATCCATTTTAAGAACCAAGGAAGTCTAGTCTTATCCGGTGAATTTGCTTGATTAATGCGTTCTTGAATTAAAGCTAACAGGTGTACATTTTCCTCTTCAGCTTGCTGTTCAAAGTAAGGTTGTTTAGTGAGTAAAGTAATGGCTTGGGCGACATGTTCAACGGGCCAAATATGGAATTGGCCTTCTTTTACGGCTTCAACGACAGCAGATTTGGTGCATAAATGGCGGACATTTGCCATTGGGATGATGACACCTTGGTTGCCAGTTAACCCGCGTTTTTCACAGATATCAAAGAAACCTTCAATTTTCTCATTCACCCCACCAATAGGTTGGACATAGCCAAATTGGTCAACCGCACCAGTGATAGCAATTTGCTGGTCAATAGGCTGTAGTGCTAATGCACTAATTAAAGCGCACAGCTCTGCGAGTGATGCGCTATCACCATCAACTTCACCATAAGATTGCTCAAAGACGATAGAGGCTGAGAAAGGTTGAGGTTGCTCTAATTTAAGCTCGTAATTTAAATAGGCTTGCATGATCATCATGCCTTTGGCATGGATATTACCACCTAACTCTGCTTTGCGTTCTACGTCAGTGAATTCGCCATCACCTAAATGGGCGACACAGGTAATTCGAGAAGGTTCACCAATAGCGTCAGGGTGCCCCGGGTATTGCAAAACAGATAAACCATTAACTTGGCCGATAACTTCGCCTTCGGTTTTAACAAAGATCTGTTCTTGCAAAATATCATCTTGAGTACGTTCTGCTAGGAAACTATGGCGCCATTGGCGATTTTCGTTAGCTTGGTTAAATGACTCTTGAGTGAGCAAATGGTTGACATGGTAATGGCTGGCATCTACAAGGGAGCGAACTAACCAAAGATTATCAAGAGGAAGATTAAATTTATCCTCACAGTAACGTACAGCTTGTTGGATAAAAGGAAGCCACCCATCAGGAGAAATATTCGGTAATTTATTGGAATCAATAATGGATTTAATATAACGCATCCATAAGGCCAATTGTTCTTCATCTTCGAAGAACATAACAGGCTCATATTCGCCATAAATAGCGCAGCTAAATAACTCTGGTGATGTAAATTCAAATTCTTCTAGAGCGAGTCGGTCACCAACAATTATGACTTTAAGTTCTAAAGGCTGTGGCTCAATTTCAATGGGTAAAGGTTGATTATCCGAATAAGGCAGCCATTCAAGCTGTTGACGGTTAACCATATTTTTTAGGCGAGCCCACATTAAAGGTTGATTAATTAATGTGCTAGCAGCGATAACTAATATGCCACCATTGATTTGGTGAAGTAAGCCTGGGACTAAATTCAAGGAAGGGGTAACATAGCCAAATAATTGTTCGGGTTCTATCCAATTACGGTAAGCGATTTTATCACGAGAAGAAAAACGGCTTGTAACACCATTTTCCCACTGGAAAACGCGGTTATCTTTAGATAATTGATAGTCACCATCAATAGTATTTATCTCTGCCAGTAATGGGGTAATTGCATTAGCATAAAGGCTAAGATATGTCTCACTTTCATCAGACTTGATAAACATAAAGCGCGTTTGGGCAAATTCATCAACAAAATGTTGTATGCCATCAGATAGCCTAGGCTGAATGTCTGATAAAATTGCAGGGGTCAACGTTTCTGAAGATACAAATTTCGTCTGAAATGACGATAAGTTAGGAATTAGGCCTTGCCATGTTAGTTCTTGACTGATCACTATAATTATCTGCTATTAATAAAGTTATAAATAAAATGCCTGCCAGTAAGCTGGGCGTATATGCCTGAAAAAGGTTTATTTAATAAATTTGCTAAATAGCATTGTTTGTTTTATAAACAAATTTCAGGCTAATTCATTACCCAATGGGCAAGCTTGTTATATTAGCCTTTGATAGGCAATCTTGCAGCAATAATTGTTGAATTATCGACTAGAATAACGAAAACATAAATACAATGGGTAGTGTCATTGGCCAAGTTAAGCCAATAAGTATGGCGCTCAGTAGGCGCATAAAAAAGTTTGGATCTTTTGTTACGAGTAGGGTAAATAGCATTGCGCATACACCGCCAATCCCATAGATGACGAGTATGTATTCAAATGTGGACATGCAGTTTTATTAATTTGTTAACAGATAGGGGCGGATTGTACACTATTTTTACAAGGTAGGCTTACCTTCTTTATTGAAAAAGTGAATATTCCACTAAATCGAATATCTGCATGAGTATTTTGTTTATAATCTTGCTAATATAAAAATAGGTTCAATTTTCTTCAGGAAAAATTATGAAATATCAGCAGCTTGAAAATCTTGAATGTGGCTGGAAATGGGAATACCTCGTCAATAAAGCAAGAGGTGGCGAAGCAATTACCCGCTATATAGAAAGAAGCGCAGAAAAAGAAGCCATAGACTTGCTGCTAAAAATGGAAAATAGACCGGTTGATGTACTAAAGTGGATCACTCAGCATATGAATCCAGAGCTTGATAACCGAATGAAACAGAGTATTCGGGCGAGGCGTAAGCGTCATTTCAATGCCGAGCATCCACATACACGTAAGAAATCAATAGATTTAAATTTTTCAGTATGGCAGCGTTTGTCTAATCTTGCTGTGAAGCGTAATAAAACGTTGTCTGAAACTATTATTCAGTTGATTGAAGATGCGGAACACAAAGATAAATATGAAAGCCAAATGAGCTCATTAAAACAAGATTTGCAAGCGATCCTTGGAACACCAAAGGAAAAAGATAATTAAAGAAGATCTGTGAGGATCCGTGCTGGTAGTTCAAGCTATATGACGACATGATTGCGGGAAGTTTAATTTTAAAAATGAATTTTTGTATCGTGTCGATTATTTTTAGTAATAAAAAACCCCAATATTAATTGGGGTTTTTGTATTTCAGTTCGAAATTCAAACTAGGGCTAAGAATTAAGCACCTGGCTGAGTTACAACTTCAGTTGTACCTTGGATTTCGATTTCAACGCGACGATCTGGCGCTAAACACTCGATCAGAGCTGCACGGCCTTTAACGTTGTCACATTTGTTACCAGTTACTGGATCTTCTTTACCACGGCCTTCTGCAGCGATTGCGCTAGCTGGAACGCCTTTAGATACTAAGTAGTCAACTACTGACTGAGCACGTTTCTGTGACAGTGGCAGGTTGTAGTTTTGTGAACCGATACGGTCAGTGAAACCAACTACCAGTACGCGACCTTGAGTTGGGTCGATGCTGCTCAGTTCGTTGTACAGTTCATTCAGAGCTTGCTGACCTTCTGGTTTCAGAGATGCTTTGTTGAAGTTAAACAGAACGTCTGAACGCAGTGTGAAACGTTTGTTTTCAACAACTGGAGCTGCTGGCTCAACAACTGGAGCTGGAGCAACAACTGGAGCATCAGCTTGACCGAAACGGTATGCAACACCAACGCTCAGCATGCCGTTGTCTGGACGAGTACCGATGTTGTCTTTATCACCTAAGTTGCTAACCCATTGGTAGTCTAAACGAGTAGCCCACTCTGGAGTGATTGCATACTCAAGACCTAATGCGTATACAGGTGCAACGCCAGTGTCAGTTTCTTTGAAACGTTGGCCATTTTGGTGAGCTTTAGCTTCTGTACGGTAAACCATACCACCTAAACGAGTGTAAACATCTAAGTCATCCATGATCGGATAGCTTAATTTGGTAGTTAATGAAACACCCATAGATTTCAGGTCACCGCTGTTACCAGCGCCTTTGTATTTCATTTTACCGAACCAATCATAGCCAAGCTCGAAGCCTAAGTATTGGTTATATTGGTAACCAGCGTAGGCACCTGCACCGATTGTGTCACGGTCAGTGCTGTTACCAACAGTGCCCCAACCTGCATAGTCTGTACCAGTTTTTGCTGGATTCAGGCTAGTGTCTTCATAGTGAGACCAACCTAATTTAGCACCGGTATACCAAGTGTTATCTTTTGGAGCTGCTTGTGCAACGGTTGCAAAAGCTGCTACTGCCACTGCTACTGCGATAGCTGTTTTTTTCATTTTTACGCCTCGTTATCATCCAATATTGGCTTGGCTTCGCTGAGCCTTATTATATGCCATTGGTTTAATTTACTTGCTAGGTTTCGCAGACATTATCTACAAAAAAATAATAAAAGTAAAAAAATAATGCCATAAGCCGAACAAGCTAAAGTCTACAACGAACTTAAAAAGATACAAGTAGAGTGAGCAATAATCGTTAAAAAAAGTATTTTTTTAGTGTATAAATCAGAGAGATATGTATATTTTCTGTAATGATTATTTTTTATCTATCTGATTGATCTACAATACATTTAATTTAACTTTAGAGGAAAATATTTCTAAAGGTTAAATTTAGTAAGAAAATTCTTAATCTTGGCTAGTGGTAATGATTTGAATGAATTTTTAAGTGGTTTGGCTGTCCTGCTAGTGTATTAATCATATTAAACGTTTTCTGTGGGCGCATAATTAAACCGATAGAACGGCCTTCTTGAGCTGCGTATTGCAAGCGAACAAAATCTTGCTCGCTTATTTCAGGTAGCCACCCTAAAACCACACTGTAATTACCACTTCTTAATGCTTTTTCCATGGCGCCAATCGTAGTGATATCTTCCATATGGTTTAATTGCATAACTTTATGAGTTGGTATTCCTGATTGTTCTAACCAGTGCTTACTGAGTTTCTTATTAGGGCTTAACCAGAGCAACCAGCGTGATTGAACCCCAAACTGGCGAAGCATTGGCAACAAAATGTAATCCATAATAGGGTGTTTTTCATCGTAAACAAGCTCGCTCACCATACCTTGTTGCATAGAGCTGTTAGTAAGCCCTGTCGCAGGGATTGATTGTGCGTAATTATTAAGAGAATGTTCTGTTGAGTTGTTCCAAGAATAGATGCTCATAATTTACCTCGTTACAATGCTGTATGAACATACAGTAACTGTATATCCATCCAATATCAAGACTATTTTTTCAAAGCGCTTCGCAACTTTGTTGTTTTTTTCTGCATTCTTCTTGGCATTTTTTATGGAAGCTCTCAAAATTAGTTATGCGTAATTATCTGTAAAAAAAGAAGTTATAAAATTATTTTTCTCAAGGATGAAAATTGAGCATACCCAAAAAGGAGTTTGGTAATGTTGTTAGAAGAAGAAAAAATTTTTTATTTATCTCGTTTGTTAAGTCAGTTTGGCGAGCTAAAACGCAAAAATCATTTTGGTGGATTTTGTCTATTAGTCGATGATGCCATTGTAGGATTGGTACTCGACGGTTGTTTTTATTTGCGTGGCTGCTTAGTGGCAAGAAGTCACTTTGAAGCGTCAGGGTTTAATCGGTTAGTTTATAGTAAAAAAGGCATTCCATTGGAAATGCGCTACTATCTACTTTCGGAACAAGTTTGGCATGACGAGCCCTTGTTTCTCCAATATATTGAGTTGGCGTATCGTTCAGCTATCGAGGAATTAAAACAAAAGCAATCAATGACTATGCGCATAAAAGATTTGCCTAATATGAATATGTCGGTTGAGCGCGCACTAGGGAAAATCGGAGTATCGCATGTTGATGAGCTGCGTATGATGGGGGCAAAGGCTTGTTTTATGAAGCTAAAAAAACATGGTAGGAATAACCCAAGTATTAAGTTACTCATTGGCTTAGCCGCTGCAATAGAAGGGTGTCATAGTGCTGTTTTACCCAAGGATATCAAACAAGAGTTAATTGCTTGGTATAATAGTTTTGAGTTGACATCAGCCTAAACCTGCGGAAAGCGACTGTTATTATAATTAATATTACATTACGCGATATGAAATGGGCGGGTATTTAGGATTTTAATACCCGCTCATCGGTATATTTATGACGCACTAATGGTTCGAATTATCTGTTTTATCTCAGGGATTAATTCGAGTAATAACTTAGTTTGTTCCATGATAAGTAACGTTTTTTCGTCATCACTAGTTGAAATGTTATCTATTCGGTTTAATAAACTATGGCGAAGCTCATCTGATTTTTTATCAATAACTAGTGGGTCAATGGTGGTGATTTGTAACGACGATTCAACATAGCAAATTGCGTCGTTGAGTAATGAAAGGTTACCTTCATTTTGCATTTTTTCACGATGTGCGCCTAATGCAGAAATATAACTGAGTAAGGTATGGTTTAAGCAGAGTAGGCGAAAAGCTTGTTCTTGGGTGATTCGATAAGACTTAGGGTCAGAAGCCATATTGGACACAATAGAAGCGAACTCTGCATCATTATTATGTGCATCTCTACGTGCAATTCGGTACTCAAGGCGGTTGTCTTTACCTTGGTAGTATTGTTGTAAAATAGCATCTAAATAGCGGCAGTTGCTATCCATAGTTTTTTGAATGACTTGGGGAAGTTGGCGGAACTTCCAGTCTGGCCAAATAAAACTCACTGCAAGTAATGCAATAAAACAACCAATTAATGTGTCAATGATCCGTGGAAGTGCAACATCAAACCCCTCGCCCAGTAGGTTAAAACAAAACAAAACGAGAAGTGTGATAAATAATGTTGCTTGGGCATATTGACTACTGCGAAACATAAAAAACAGTAAACCAGAAATAACGATTAGCGTAAGTTGCCCTTCCATTGAGGGGATTAAATTCAGCAAAGGTAAGCCAATAAGAATACCAACGATAGTTCCTATTATGCGAAGGGCTAAGCGCCGTTTAGTGGCACTGTAGTTTGGTTGGCATACAAATAAACTCGTGAGTAATATCCAATATCCTCTTTCCATATCAAATAGTTGGATGATGATATAGCCAGTACAAAGGAGAATTGACATTCTTACTGCATGGCGAAATAAAGAGGATTTTGGTGTTAAATGGTGCTTAACTCGCGAAATAATATCACTAATACCTGATAACGATTCGTCAGATAACTGTTCTATTTGCTTATTATTTTGCTGCCATGAACTCTGCTCAAGGCTTAGGCCTTTCAGTTGGACGTCAATTCCTTTTAAGTTTTTAAGTAAGTTATATAGGGCCTTAATTTCATGAAGCTCGGGCGATTGCTGTTTTAGTAGCTGTAGCGATTTTTCAATGTAAGTGAAAGTACGCTCAAAACGAGGGTTATGTTGGTATTGTTTACGCCATAAAACAGATTGAGCAACTTGCTGGCAGGCTCTCGCTTGCATAGTTAATAGGCGTTGGAAACGAAATAAAATATCACAATGACGTAAAGTACGGCTAAGTTGTTGATATTGAATATGAGACGAACTCGCTCGTTCGTGAATATCTTGGGCAACAAAATAGTATTGTAGCGAATTTCGGGTACCTTTTTGTCCCCGGTCTCCTTTTAACCGACTCAGTAATGCAATTTTTGCTTGGTTCATGGTACTGACCAAATGACTGTTTACTAATGCCAAATCATAAACTGAGCGTTGGTAGTCATCTTCTAAGTCAGGGTCAAATAAGTTGGCTTTTGCATCTAGATAAGCTGAAAGTTGCTGATAGCATTGGGTTATTGCATCTTGTAATGGCCTAACAGGAAATAAGATATGCCCAATCAAGGTTAAAATATTATACCAAATTGCCCCTGTGAGTAATAATGCAGGTTGTTGGTACCAAGTATCAAAAATGGGTACGCCGAGCATGGTATAAATGGCAATTAACAGCGCACCAAATGCGATGGTTGCGTATCGCTGCCCTAAAGCGCCGAGAAGAATAAAGCCACAGGTAGAAAATGCGAGGCCAAAAAAGAAAAATAAAGGATAGGGAAAAAGTAGTTCAATAGAAACTGATGCAATAAAAAAACAAAAAAGTGTAATAATTAAATTTTTTATTCTGCCAGTTAGCCTATCATCTAAGTCAGTTAGTGCTGCAGCAACCACACCCAATGTCAGTGGGATGGTGATTTTAGGCTCTTGGTTTAACAACCACGGCACTAAGGTTGCGCCTGTCAGGGCTATAAAGATTCGGATATAATATAAAAAATGACTGTTATATAGCACGCGACGATAACTGGTAAGCAGTGTTAACACAAAGTACCTCAAAGGTAAGACAAGCCCTAATCTATATAGGATAGCTTGTTTGCCAGGAATAAAAAACCGTTTGGAATCAAGCCAACCGTATTTTGTCATTGATTTTCTCAGGTGCAGGACGTATGGAACTGAAATCAACACAGATTGGACAGCGTCTGGCTCAGCATCCCTACAATCGGGTTCGCTTACTCAACGCAGGTATTGAAGTGAGTGGTGAAAACCACCAATATCTTATCCCATTTAATGAACTTATCGATCTTCGTTGTAAGAGAGGGATTGTTTGGGGGGAGTTAGAATTTGAAATTGTGAATGAACAAGTTGTTCGTTTACATGGTACTGAATGGAAGCAAACTCAGCGCTTTTACCATTATTTGAATGAAAAATGGCAACAATGGAGCACTGAAATGAGTCAAGTCAGTGCTAGTGTATTGACTGAATTAGTTAATTCGATTGAACAATTGACACAACAAGACAGGTGGCTAACATTACGTCATCTATCTGAAATAAAAGATAAAATATCACAAAACTTTTCGTCTCTGCCTATGCCTTTGGCGCGCATTTCATTATATGAAAATTGTGCAGCACAATATCACGAATGTCTGAATTGGCTGAATAGCGGTCAAGAATGCCGAAAACAAATTAACGATCACTGGTGTGAGTCTGTATTAGTTCGTTATCACGATTTTTTCCAGCAAGTAGAAACATCACCACTCAATTATTCACAGTCCTTATCTGTGATTAATGGTGAGGATAATGTATTAGTACTGGCGGGGGCTGGAAGTGGTAAAACATCAGTCCTAGTTGCAAGAGCGGGTTGGCTAATCTTGCGAGGTTTGGCAAAACCAGAACAAATTCTTTTGTTGGCTTTTGGCCGTAAAGCTGCAGATGAAATGAATGGGCGTATTCATTCACGTTTACAACAAGATATTGAAGCTAAAACCTTCCATGCGCTTGCTCTACATATTATTCGTGAAGGTAGCAAAAAATCGCCAGTGATTAGCGAGTTAGAAACAGACACTCAAAAACGACAAACACTGTTATTAAACGAATGGCGAGAACAATGTTCAGCAAAGAAAGCGCAGGCAAAAGGATGGCGAGAATGGCTTTCTGAAGAGTTGCAATGGGAAATTCCAGACGGTGAATTCTGGAAAGACGAAAAAATTAGCACTAAAGTCACTGCCCGTTTAGACCGTTGGCTAAGCTTAATGCGTATGCATGGCGGTAGCCAGAAGGACATGATTGATAATACGTCGGAAGAAATAAGAGATCTTTTTCAAAAACGTATTCGTTTAATGGCGCCGCTATTGAAAGTATGGAAAAGCACTTTGAAAGATGAAGGTGCAATTGATTTTTCTGGATTAATTCATCAAGCCATTAATATTTTAGAAAAAGGGCGTTTTATTAGCCCATGGAAACATATTTTAGTTGATGAGTTTCAAGATATTTCACCTCTCAGGGCGAAGTTACTGCAAGCACTACGTCAGCAGAATAAGCAAACCACATTATTTGCGGTTGGAGATGATTGGCAAGCCATTTACCGGTTTAGTGGTGCAGAATTAGACTTAACGACATCGTTTGAACATAACTTTGGTATTGGGGAACTTTGCGCTTTAGACACGACTTATCGTTTTAACCAACGCATTGGTGAGGTTGCAAATCAGTTTATTTTACAAAACCCTATGCAGTTAGATAAGCCATTGAATAGTTTAACTAAAGGGAATAAAAAATCTGTTATTCTTCTTTATGAAGATGCCTTGGAACGCTTATTGGATAAAATGAGTGGTTATGTCCTTGATGATGAAACGATATTAGTACTAGCCCGCTACCATTATTTAAAACCTAATATTTTAGATAAAGCCAAAACTCGTTGGCCAAAATTAAATATTCAGTTTATGACTATTCATGCCTCAAAAGGGCAGCAAGCAGATCATGTGATAATTTGTGGTCTGAATAGCGGAAAGGATGGTTTCCCTGCGCCTGCGCGCGAATCAGTTATTGAGCAAGCATTATTGCCTAAGCCCGAAGATTTTGACCATGCAGAAGAAAGGCGTTTGCTATATGTCGCATTAACACGGGCTAAGCAGCAAGTTTGGTTGCTTTATCACCCAGAAAAACCGTCAGAATTTGTCGATGAACTCAAGCAATTGGGCGTTCCAAAACAAAAGAAACCTTAAAGCTATATTATGATCTATTAAGTGCCAGAATACTCTGGCGCTTAATAGAGATAGAATTAGTTAGTTCGTTTGGTTAAATAGCTTTCGTAATCAGGAATAACGACGTCTATCGTATTATCAAAATAGGGTGAGGTGATTAAAAAATCTGCGGTTGCAGAGTTGGTTGCGACAGGAATATTCCAAACGGTGGCTAAACGTAGTAGTGCTTTAACATCTGGGTCATGAGGCACAGCATTAAGAGGGTCCCAGAAGAAAATTAAAAGGTCAATTTTTTGCTCCGCAATCATTGAGCCTATTTGTTGGTCTCCCCCCATTGGGCCACTTAGCATACTCGTAACAGGCAACCCAGTGTGCTGGTGGATTAAATTGCCTGTAGTTCCTGTTGCGTATAAATTGTGAGCTTGAAGCCGTTCATTATTTTTCTTAGTCCAAGATAATAATGAAGGTTTACAGTGGTCATGGGCAACCAAAGCAATATTTTTTGAGGCTGTAATTTTACGGGTAGTTGATTCCATGATGTTCCCTTAAATAAGATGCGAGATAGACATCTTTAAAAATTGAATGAGCAAAGATATACAACATATATCATAATGCTAATGAATAGTTTATAGGTTTTGGGAGATATTTTGATGAGAGATCAAGAAATTGCTGAAATTTTAAAGCGTGTCCGGACAATCGCTTTAGTGGGAGCGAGTGATAAGGCAAATAGGCCGAGTTATGAAGTCATGGAATATCTTTTACATCAAGGCTATACCGTTATTCCTGTGAGCCCTAAATTGGCAGGTCAAACCTTGTTAGGGCAGCTAGTATACGAAAAGCTTAGTGATATACCTGGGCCTATTGATATGGTCGATGTGTTTCGTAATGCAGAAGCTGCGGTAGGAGTGGCCAGAGAAGCCGTGGAAATTAAAGCTAAAGTTTTGTGGTTACAAAAAGGAGTGATTAGCGAAGAAGCACAGCAAATCGCTTTGCAGGCTGGTTTGCAGTTTGTTATGGATAAATGTCCGAAACAAGAAATACCCGCTTTAGGTATTGAAAAATAAAGTATTTCTAGCGTTAAAAAGTAAAGCAGCTAGTGAGCTGCTTTACGGTTGCGTTCATAAATAACAATATAGATATTTGAAGGTTAGTTGCGAAGGCGAGGAGCTTGCAACTGAGACCTTATGGATTCCGCTAGTTCATCCATTGATGGTTGTTCTGGATGGTCTTCTACGGTTTCATAAGTAATTTGAGCTTCAGCCAAATATGTATGAACTGCATCCCCATTGTCATCTTCCATAACAACATGATACCAAGGTAGATCGCGTAGTGTGCTGTTAGCGGCAATATCATCATCATGTGGTTGTTCGAGCGAATACTCAGCGTCAACATCTACAACGACGCCTAAGTAGCCGAGAAGTTTGTGCCTAACTTGTTGCCCGATTCCATATTTACTGGTGATCATCATAGCGACCTCCTAAAAGCCTTGCTTATACTTCAAACTATATATGGGCAGTGCTACGCGTTTTCAAGCTAATATATGGACAATTATTAATAACGCAATACACTGTCTTTATACGCAACTATGAAAAGCAGTGCCTCATTTAGCAGATTATCTGTTCAATGAATAAAAAACAACTGTTAAAAAGAAGGTATCAATACATTATGCTCTGACAACGGAGGCTCACATGACTGCATCAGGTCGATATTTTTATATTTATGGTCGTGTTCAAGGGGTTGGGTTTCGTTACCAAACCTATCATTGGGCTAATCAGAACGGCATAAAAGGTTTTGTGTGTAACCGAGATGATGGCAGTGTTAAGCTAGCCGTTTACGGAACAGAGCAAGATATTGAATTTGTTGATGAGTGGCTAAAAGCTGGGGGACCACCGGGAGCAAAAGTAGACCATTTTTTCACAGAAAACTGGAAGACCGAGCCAATAGCGGACTTTAGTGTCCGCTATTAGTGAAAAATTAAATACATTTCACCGGTTTTGGCAGGCCAGCAAGTTTAGTGGCTTGCTTAGCTGGCCCTTTTGGAAATAGCCGGTATAGATAGCGGCTATTGCCTTTTTCTTCGCCAAATTGTTGAGAAACTGCTTTAACCAACATGCGAATAGCAGGTGAGGTATTAAATTCCAAATAGAAGTTCCTGACGAAACGGATAATCTCTAGGTGTTCATTGGTAATTTCAATATCTTCTTGCTGCGCGAGCAAAGGAATTAATTCTTCGCTCCATTGTTGGCTATCAAGCAGGTAACCTTGCGCGTCTGTTTCTATCTCTTGATTATTAAAAACCAACATACTCTTTTCAACCCAAATAAAATTAGAACGTAAATTTAGCAAAAATCGAGATATAACCCAAGTAAAGTCGTTAGAATGTCGATATTTTCACCCAACAGTATGAAAGGCGTATATTTTTAAAGCGAATGATCAAATTAGGGGTTTACATCCAATGAGAGGATGTTTATAGTGCACATCATTGCGGAGGGGTGGCCGAGCGGCTGAAGGCAGCGGTCTTGAAAACCGCCGATGGGAAACCATCCGAGAGTTCGAATCTCTCCTCCTCCGCCATCTTCACTTCTAGCAACATTTTCTAAAGTCTTCCAATCCCCTTAAGTTATACAAACAAACAAGCAAACAAGCATTCCAACTAAATCCCATTATTCCAACGTCTACTATCGTCTATTGAAAACTACCCCCCTTCAGGTGGTACATATGGGGTACATTTATACCCCATGATTTGAGTACCCCCAAATGAAGCTAACCGTTAAGCAAATTGATTCCAGTAAGCCTAAAGAAAAAGACTAAAAACTATCTGATGGTGGTGGGCTGTATCTATCGGTTCAAACTAATGACGGAAAATATTGGCGGTTAATATACCGAATCGATGGTAAAGAGAAACTTTTAGCTATTGGAATTTATCCAACCGTTAAACGCCGTTTCACAATAGCTTGTGTGAGGACATAAAAGCCCCGAACAGCGAGGGACGCTGCTCTGGTGGCGTGTATTAGACAATGAACGGTGAATCAATACTGTCATGAGTCAGTACAGACACAAGCAAGCCCAGTTTTTCATTACTGCATTCACGTAAAAACGCTAAATCGGTATCTAATCGGTAAGTTGCCATCAGTGTTATTCCCTAGCTTGAAAAAGAGAACACCACGATAACAACCTCACCAGGCAGGTTATGTCCGGCTATTTGGCTTTTTTTCGAGAGAAAAATGAAGGGAAATGACAGGGGGTGTCATGGATTTAATTTAACTGATTGATATTAATTTTAATTATTGGGTTTCGTGTCAGTGATATATATTTGAAAAATCGTTGAGTATCAATAGGCATAAAAATACGCAAGAAGCGACATTGAACAAAACAATGACACTTGACTTAAGTTAAATTAACATAACGACCTTTGACACAGGAGGTCGTTATGAAAATGCCCGCTTCTCTATGGGTTATATTAATTGTTTTTTCCCTTTTCATGCTTATACATATAACTGGCGCTTTTTTTTACGTTTCTAGCATGTTGAGATTAAGTTCATCAGTTGATGTCTGGAGTAGCTATGATGGGGCGTTCTTAATTATTGGGTTGACATTGTATCAACTTGTATTACCGACAGTAGAAGTTTTAACTGTGGTTTTAGTTTTAATGAAGAAAAAAATTGGAGCAGCTTTATTGAAAATTCTATGGTCAATCATAACGCTAATGTCAATTTTTTCTGCATTTAAAGGGATTAATAACGCACTCGAAGGAAATGGGTTTTCAAGCATGGCAGAGAAAATAGGCGGTGTTATAGGTGTATTATTATTACCAATCATAATGATTTTCTTGACTTATATTCTTTTTAAATCCTCTAGAGTTAAAGATTATTTTCAGTCAGTATCAGCAAAGTAATAAAAATAAATATCCTCCGGCTATGCCGGAGGATATTTATTTTACCAAATTTAAGGTGGAAGGGATATCTTTCTTAATTAATAAAATTGCTAGTTAGATTTTATCCAAATAAACAATAATAACATTTGCACACCGTTATAAATCATATGCAAAACAATTGGTGCTAGAAGCGAATTAGACTGAATTCTGACATGGCAAAAAATAGTGGACATTACAAAAAGCATAATAAATGTGACGGGTGAATTATATTGGTAGTGCGCCATTGCAAACAGTAAAGAGGTGATAATAATAATGACATGCTTACCATTTGGACCATAGCCCATTCCGGCATTCAGTAAAAAACCTCTGAAAATAATTTCTTCAATAATTGGTGCAGCGAACACTATGTACACGGCCATAAGAAATTGGTGCAATGGTGATAAGGTGAACATTTGAAGTATCCATGTCTCATCTTCTCCGTAAAACATGGTTGCAACAGATAATATGATCATTGCAATCGTCGGTATCCAAAGATCTGAAAATCGTACGGTACCGAAAGGCATTAGTCCGGTTCGTTTCTGGTAAAATGCACGGGAGAACAGGGCATAAGGTAAGACAAATAGAATTGCAAATAATGGCCAAGCAGCAAAGGCTTCGCCATTATTTGTCATACCAGGAAATGCCAGTAGGGCAAATTGAATTAAGTACCAACCTGCAAAAAAACCGACGCAAACCACACTGTGTAGCACTCTGTCCATAGATATCATTATTATTCACATTGTTTTGTTGTTTATAAACGTTGATTTTAATGTATTAACAACTAAAAACCAAAAAATATTGGTTTAGTTCAGCATCATTTTGAAGATGGAAATTCAAATGCATGGCGACTACTTGAGTCAAATATTTGCCATAAAAAACTATTCTTTCCATAAATACAGGTAGCCGAATCTGATTGTCGGCTATAATGATCATTACTAACCCGAAATTATCGGGGCCGTTCGAATAAGTCCACCAGCTTACCTATTCTATTTTGTACACCTCGTATTGAGAGGCGCAAATCAAACACAGTCATCATTTGAAATCGCACCAGTGTTGATTTTACGTTTCCGTTTGAAACGGAGTCGTGAAAAACATGGGTAGGGTTATTTCTGGTTGGCGTTTCATTATCTGCAATAAAGTTACCAATTGATGATATTTATGCAATCACTGTAATTTATTAGAACAAGAAAATGCAGGTATCAAAAACAGCCTAGCAATGATCTTGGTTGTATAGGAATTTGTATAGAATGAAAGTTAGAATTTAAATAATCATTAATCATTAATCATTAATCATTAATCATTAATCATTAATTATCAATTAGATAAGTCATATGTATGGTTCTCTCCTCCCCCTGAAGCTATAAAAACAAGCAGTCAAGTATTTCAACTAAATCCCATTATCCCAATATCTACTAACGTCTATTGAAAACTATCCCCTTTAGGTGGTACATATAGGGGTACATCAATGCGGTGATGGAAAAAATTTTTAGGAGTTTAAAGATAGAAAGACTCAATCATTTATCGTTTATGAATCATCAATCTGTTATCGATGAGGTTGAAAATTACGTTTAGTTTTACGATTATTATCGATGCCATTCAAAGATTGGTTATTTAACACCACATCAAAAATATTGTGAATTCAAAGATGCCGCTTAGATCTTCTACTGAATTTGTTGATCATTTCAACGATCATAATGATGGAACAATGGTATTTCTGAATGTCGTTTTTTAATGCATAGAGCAACGATTTCTTCACCGTCTTCATTCTCATGTTGTCATCTAAATGATAACCCAAATTTTTTATGAATAAGCATCTGTAATTAAACTTAAATCAGTATTGCCTTCATGAGTTTATAAATAGGTAATATAAGCGACACAAGATTGTACTGGTTGCGTGGGAGTAAATCCTGACTTAATTAAATTTGGATGCTGATGAAAGCAATGATGATTTAATGTTGTTAGATGATAATTTCGTTTAGTTGGCACCAATAATCGATGTTTTTTAAATAAAGAAAATAATCGTTCACGTCCAATAATTAATTGTTTTTGTTTGAAAATAAAGTGCAACTACGAACACTTAATAGAGACATGAAAAATGTGCTCAGATTTCACTGAATAGATAATAATATCATCTGACTTCTCTTTTTATCAGATGTATCTTGTCGTTTGTAATAGGCTTGACGGCAGATCCTCATAAAGTGACAAACTGTGGTGATTGTGAGTTTTTTAATCATTTTTTCTTTAATAACACCGCGTTGCGCTTGTTTGATAAGCGAACTCAAAATCTCTATCCATGTGCCACTCTGAACCTCGGCGGCGTTTAGTCTTAAAGAGCTAATTTAAATTTTAACACTTCATCAGTGTTAAAATTTAATCTACCAGTACTATTTATTATTGACTATTTTATATTAAATTTTTAACGTTAAAATGAATAATCCATTATTTTTATTTTGGTTAATAATTCTATTGATTATCTCACTGAATGTTATATTATGAAAAAAGATAACTATGTGATTGAACTGTAAATATATAAATCAATTATTAAACTGCTATATATATGAAATAATCATTTCCTATTTCGATATTCTAAATATGAATACATTCATTGGAGAGTATTAATTAATGAATAATATACTTGCAGTATTGGATGTCCCAAATACAGCATTTATGCTGCTTTGTACAAGTCTTGTTATGCTAATGACTCCTGGACTTGCTTTTTTCTATGGTGGATTAGTCTCTCGTAAAAGTGTTATTACCATTATGTCCCAGAGTTTCTTTTCTATGGGGTGGGTGGCAATTATTTGGTTCGTGGTTGGTTATTCATTATCGTTCGGTCCCTCGATTAATGGGATTGTCGGCGACCCATTTTATTATGCATTCTTGAATAACATAAGCCCTCAAACGATGTATACCGGTAATGATGGCGGTTTACCAATACTGGTTCATTTTGGATATCAAATGATGTTTGCGATTATTACCCCAGCCTTGATTACAGGAGCTTTCGCAAATAGAGTTAATTTCCCTGCTTATCTCATCTTTTTAACCTTATGGACATTATTTGTCTATGCACCGTTCGTTCATATGGTTTGGAGCCCAGATGGCATTTTTGCTAAGTGGGGAGTTGTTGATTTTGCGGGTGGTATTGTCGTTCACGCAACAGCCGGTTTCGCTGCAATAGCTTCAGCGTTATATGTAGGTAAAAGAGTCGTTAAGTCAGATGGTACTCATAATATTCCTTATATTGCACTTGGCGCGGCTTTATTGTGGTTTGGTTGGTATGGTTTTAACGCTGGGTCTGAACTGCAAGTCAACACCGTAACCGTTTCGGCGTTTATTACTACCGATATTGCGGCTGCATTTGCGGCAATTACTTGGTTTATTATTGAACGCTTGCATACAGGCAAACCTAAACTTGTCGGCTTTTTAACAGGGGCAGTAGCCGGTTTAGCCACTATTACACCTGCTTCAGGTTATGTTTCAATTGGTTCTGCGGCAATTATCGGGGTTATTGCCAGTATCGTCTGTTATACCTGTGTTTTCTTAGTCCGACGCCATTTAGACGATGCATTAGATGTATTCGGTGTGCATGGTGTTGGTGGTATTACAGGCTCGATTTTAGTCGGTGTATTTGCATCAACGGTTTGGAATGCGAAAGGGCCAGCAGGGTTAATTGAAGGAAACGGGATGCAAATTGTGAAGCAAACTGTGGCCGTTGTCTTTACCAGTATTTGGTCCTTTGTCTTTACAATCTTAATTCTTTGGATAATCAATAAATTTACGCCAGTCAGAGTTGACCAAAGTGCTGTTGGTGACAATTTAGATACCGTTGAATTTGATGAAGACGCATATCGAGAAAAAGCAGATTAGTTATCAAATATATTATTTCTTGCAGTTTATCCTAATTGGTGGGTTTATTTGAACTACCGGTTGGGATAGCTGCTAAATACAGCTGGTAATTTAGGATGGGTATATGAAAAAGAAGATAGCAATAGCTATTCAGGCTATTTGTTTTATGGGGCTATCGATGGGGGCAAATGCTGCGACCGATACACAGCAACCACAAACTTTGCGTCTAGCGATTGGTTCTGAGCCAACTGAAGGGTTTGACCCGATGTTAGGCTGGAGCCACGGCAGCTATTTACTTTTACATAGTCCATTATTAAAACAAAAAGCTGATTTATCTTGGCATAGCTATATGCTTGAAAAATATGAGCATTCAGATGATGGTAAAGAGTGGACGTTAAAATTAAAAGACGGACTAAAATTTTCCGATGGCTCCCCATTAACCGCAAAAGATGTTGTTTTTACCTATAACAACGCCGCCGCAAGTGGTGGAAAAGTCGATATGGGGAACTTTGCTAAAGCAGAGGAAATCAACCCATCTACTGTTAGAATGACTTTATCTGCTCCGCAAAGTACCTTTATTAACGTATTAGGTTCATTAGGGATTGTTTCTGCGGATAAATATGATGCGAAAAAATACGCCCATAATCCTATCGGAGCAGGTCCCTATCGCTTAGTGAACTTCCAACCAGGTCAGCAATTAATTGTTGAAAGAAACCCATTTTATGCGGGGCCTAAAAACGATTTCGATAAAATGGTTTTTGTTTTCTTGAATGAAGATGGTGCTTTTGCTGCCGCTCAAAGTGGTGAATTAGATATTGTTCGTATTCCTGCTGCCGTGGCGAGTAATGCGAAAGATGTGAAAAGCATGAGATTGATTGAGCGCCACAGTGTTGAAAACCGAGGGATTTCCTTCCCAATTCCACCTGCGGGAGAGAAAAATGCGTCAGGCGACCCAATTGGTAACGACATTACTTCCGATGTTGCTATTCGCAAAGCGATCAACTACGCCATTGACCGTAAGCTATTAGCAGACGCGGTATTAGAAGGTTTTGCGATCCCTGCATATACTGGCGTTGAAGGCCTACCTTGGAATAACCCTCAATCTTCATTTAAAGATGGGGATGTCGAAAAAGCGAAAACTATACTTGAAGATGCTGGCTGGAAGCTGAATAAAGACGGCTTAAGAGAAAAAGATGGCAAAGTGGCGAAACTGACGCTTTGGTACGCCAGTGGGGATAGCACTCGTCGTGATTTAGCTCAAGCCGTAAGGGCTAGCTTAAAGCCAATTGGTATTGAGATGGATTTAAAATCAGGCAGCTGGGAAACCGTGGAAAAGTACATGCATGCCAACCCAACATTATTTGGGTGGGGGAGTCTTGACCCAATGGAGCTTGTTCATAACTACAGCAGCAAAGCCGCTGGTGTGGGGTTCTATAACGCGGGTTACTACAAAAATCCAGCAGTCGATAAGGTGATAGAAGAAGCACTTCGTCAGCCAGACCAAGATGCGGCAATTCCATTTTGGCAAAAAGTGGATTGGGATGGCAAAACAGGAACAGGTATCCAAGGTGACGCCGCTTGGGCTTGGTTAATGAACGTACAACATCTTTATTTATTGAATAACTGTGTTGAGCTAGGTAAGGGGGCACCTGAAATTCATGGTTCATGGTCAGTATTGAATAATGTGGATGATTGGGCGTGGACTTGTAAATAATGCGGACAACCATCGGGCTTTTATTGCGGTTTGTCTGTTTATTATTAGTGACAGCATTTGGGGTTTTTATTCTCCTAAGCTATTCACCAATAGACCCAATTAAAGCCTACATTGGCAATGATTTAATGCATGTTCCCCCCGAGCAATATCCATTGATTGCAGCTCGTTGGGGGCTTGACCAGCCATTATGGATGCAGTTCTGGCATTGGTTTTCTCAGTTATTACAAGGTGATATGGGGTACTCCATGCTCTATAACACCCCTGTTTCACAGGTGATTGCTGATAGGTTAGCGCCTTCATTAGCTTTATTATTATCGGCATGGCTATTTTCTGGGGCGATGGGTTTTTGTTTGGGGTTGGTAGCCGGGCGTTACCTAAATAGATGGCCGGATAAAGTCATTTCAACACTGTCTTATTTATTGGCTTCAATTCCTGTTTTTTGGGTTGGCTTACTTTTATTGTCACTTTTTGCTGTTTCATTACAGTGGGCGCCAATTTGTTGCGCTTGGCCGATAGGCTTAGATGAACAAACATCAACATTGTCACAAAAAGTGCATCATCTTGTGTTACCTGTAGTGGCTTTAGGGATGTTAGGCATTGGTAATATAGCTCTGCATACTCGTTCGAAAGTTGCTGAGGTGATGAACAGCGAGTTTATCCACTATGCGAAAGCACAAGGGGATAAAGGGTGGCCGATGGTCAGCTTTCATGTAGTAAAACATGCGGTTACACCCGCAATATGTTTACAGTTTGCCTCAATGGGAGAATTGCTCAGTGGCGCATTGCTAGCAGAAAAGGTGTTTGCTTACCCAGGCTTAGGACAAGCAACCATTGATGCGGGTTTGCGAGGTGACATCCCTTTATTAATGGGGATTGTGATGTTATGTGCGGTAGTGATTTTCTTTAGTAACAGTATTTCTGACATTATGCTCAAGAGCGTGAATAAAGGGGTACTCCGAGAACCATGACTTATAACCCAAATAAGGCTTTAATTAAGTTAGTTATATCCTTGTTGTGCTTATTCGCTTTAGGGGCATATGCAGCATGGCTTTCCCAAACAGATGTAGAAGTGAATTTACTCGACCGTCGACAAGCGCCATCGTGGATACATTTATTTGGTACTGATAATTTAGGTCGAGACTTGTGGGACAGAGTATTCCAAGGAATAGCGACCAGCTTACAAATTGGCACCATAGCAGCCGTATCGAGCGGAGCGATAGCACTCGTGATGGCAAGTTTATCCTCATTTAGTAAGACAATGGATTATGTTATACGTGGATGTATTGATTCGTTATTAGCACTACCTCACTTGTTATTGCTGATATTGATTTGCTTTACATTAGGTGGTGGCAAAGTGGGTGTAATTTGGGCGGTTGCGTTGACACATTGGCCAAAGTTGACGTTGATCTTACGTTCCGAGTTGCTCCGAGTGCAGCAAACAGATTACATCATGTTATCGAAACGGATTGGAAATAGTGCGCTCTACCGATGCCGGTATGACTATTTACCGATGATCCTTTCACAATGGTTGGTGGGGACATTATTGATGTTCCCACATGCGATATTACACAGTGCAGCACTGAGTTTTTTGGGTTTTGGTTTGTCTCCACATGAAGCATCGTTAGGTATTTTGCTTTCCGATGCATTGCGTTACTTGAGCACAGGAGCATGGTGGTTAGCCATGTTTCCGGGCATTGCATTAGTTGGTTTAGTGCTGTTATTCGATCAATTTGCTAAAGCAGTACAACAATTATGGTTGAGGAGCGATTGATGCTAAGTTTTGATAACCTTACGATTGATGTAGCGAAATTTCGCTGGCTAGGCAAAAAACAGTGGTCTCCGCTTTTACAAGATATTTCATTGGATGTGGCTCCAGGTGAAATGGTTGCATTGGTAGGAGGAAGCGGGGAAGGGAAAAGTTTACTACTGCAAAGCAGTTTAGGTTTGTTACCTGAAAATATGCGTTGCCGTGGTGATATTGTGTTAAATGGAAGTCAGTTAACAGAAAAGTCAAAACAGCAATATCGCGGCAATTCATTGTGCTATATCCCTCAAGGAGTTAGCGCATTAAACCCTCTCATTAAGATAGGGCCTCAACTTGAACGTGCCGCTGTCTTAAGTGGGCAGCATATTCAAATGCACGACGTCGCGTTGCACTTACAACAATATAATTTACAAGCAGATTTAATCCATAGTTATCCCAATAAGCTTTCCGGGGGAATGGCAAAACGAGTTCTGGCTTGTAGCGCGACACTTTCCCAAGCTGAATATATTCTTGCGGATGAAATTTCATCTTGGCTAGACGATGAACATGCGATGCAACTTCTACAACATATCAAGTCTCTTTGCTTTGATGGTAAAGGTGTTTTGTGGGTTACTCACGACCTTGCAATGGCTGTTCGTTTCGCTGATCGCATTGCGTTATTACGTAATGGTGTTTTAGAAGAAGTACTCAGTAGTGAAAGATTAAAGCAAGGCGGAGGCGGGAAATGGTTTCAATCTCTATGGAATTCTTTGCCTGAACAACAATTTATGAATTGGACTAATACTATTTAAAAATTAAACATAAGGAATAGCCAATGTATATCCAGTCTTATTTTGATTAATTAAATTGGAATATTTATTGGTTAGAGTTTTATTTAATTTGTCGTTATTAGATGTTTAACTCAATTTATATTTTATAAACAAAGCGAGTATTAGCTCGGAAAATGATTATTTATCAATATTAACAATGTTAAGTTTTATCAATTGAGGAGGCGTTATGCAATTAACCCCAAGAGAAATTGAAAAATTGATGGTTTATACACTCGCAGATGTGGCTGAAAAACGCCGTGCACGTGGTGTGAAATTAAATTATCCAGAAGCTGTTGCCATTATTACAGTCACGGCACTTGAAGGGGCTCGTGATGGTAAAACTGTTGAAGATGTAATGAAAGAAGCGGCGACTGTTTTAACAAAAAAAGACGTTATGGATGGCGTAGGGGACTTAATTCCAAATGTGCAGGTTGAAGCGATTTTTACTGATGGTACTCGCTTAGTGACAGTCCACAATCCGATTAAATAAATGAAGGAGAGGTGAATCATGAGTAATTCAAAAGCAGACATTAAAGTTCCGACTCCTTTAGGTGGTGTTATTTTTGCTGATGAGCCTATTGAGTTCAACGTCGGTAAACCTGAAACAAAAATTAAAGTTCGTAATACGGGTGACAGACCAGTGCAAATTGGTTCCCACTTCCATTTTTTTGAAGTTAACCATGCATTAGAGTTCGACCGTGCAGCGGCTTACGGTAAGCGTTTAAATATTGCCTCTACAACGGCAATTCGTTTTGAGCCAGGTGATGAAGTTGAAGTTTCACTGATCCCTTACGGCGGAAAACAAAGTGTATATGGGTTTAATAACCTTGTTGATGGTTGGGCGGGTGATAACGTTGCCGCTACTGAACGTCCTGCTAAAGCAATCGCCTTAAATAAAGCAATTGCTCGTGGTTTTAAGCATAAGGAACAGTAAGCGCGTTAGATGTCAGTAATGATAAATAACAATTCACCTTCTTCACATTAAGGTAAATAACATGCCAAAAATTTCTAGACAAGAATACAACGGTTTATTCGGGCCAACAGTTGGCGATAAAATTCGTTTAGGCGATACTGACTTATATATTGAAATCGAAAAAGATTTACGTGGATATGGCGAAGAGTCTGTCTATGGTGGTGGTAAATCTTTACGCGATGGTATGGGCGCGAATAATACTTTTACTAGCGATAATGGTGTTTTAGATTTAGTAATTACTAACGTCACCATCGTCGATGCGCGTTTAGGCGTGATTAAAGCGGACGTGGGGATTAAAGCGGGTAAAATCGTTGGTGTCGGTAAAAGTGGTAACCCAAATATTCAAGATAACATTACACCGGGCATGGTTGTTGGGGTATCAACAGATGCTATTTCTGGTGAACACTTAATTTTAACAGCTGCGGGTATTGATACTCATATCCATTTAATTTCTCCGCAGCAAGCTTATGCGGCGTTATCAAACGGTGTGACAACCTTCTTTGGCGGTGGTATTGGTCCAACAGATGGAACTAACGGTACAACAGTAACCGCAGGTCCTTGGAACATGCGTTCTATGTTACGTGCAATCGAAGGCTTACCAATCAACGTGGGTATTTTAGGGAAAGGCAACTCTTATACGCGCGAACCATTGATAGAGCAATTGGTTGCGGGTGCAGCGGGTCTGAAAGTGCATGAGGACTGGGGCGCAACAGGGAACGCTATCCGCCATGCGCTACGTATTGCTGATGAGTTTGATGTACAAATTTCTGTGCATACAGATAGTTTGAATGAAGGTGGTTATGTTGAAGATACCATCGAAGCATTCGAAGGCAGAACTATCCACACTTATCACACTGAAGGTGCAGGTGGTGGACATGCCCCTGATATTATTAAAGTTGTTAGCCAACCTAACGTATTACCAAGCTCAACAAACCCAACATTACCGTTCGGTGTTAACAGTCAATCAGAGTTATTTGACATGATTATGGTATGTCATAACTTGAACCCAAATATTCCGTCGGATGTTTCATTTGCAGAAAGCCGTGTTCGCCCTGAAACCATTGCAGCAGAAAACGTACTACATGATATGGGTGCTATTTCGATGTTCTCAAGTGACTCACAAGCGATGGGGCGTGTGGGTGAAAACTGGTTACGTATTGTTCAGACTGCCAACGCGATGAAAGCTTCTCGTGGCAAGCTACCTGAAGATGCTCCGGGCAATGATAACTTCCGTGTTCTACGTTACGTGGCAAAAATCACTATTAACCCAGCAATTGCTCAAGGTATCAGCCATATCTTAGGCTCGATTGAAGTTGGGAAAATGGCCGATCTCGTATTATGGGACCCGCGTATGTTTGGGGCTAAACCTAAACTGGTTATTAAAGGTGGCATGATCAACTGGGCTGCAATGGGCGACCCAAATGCTTCCTTACCAACACCACAGCCAGTTTTCTATCGCCCAATGTTTGGTGCGATGGGTAAAACTGTTAATGACACTTGTGTGACTTTTGTTTCACAAGCCGCATTAGATGATGGCATTAAAGAAAAAGCAGACCTTGAACGCCAAGTGATTGCTGTCAATAACTGCCGAGCGATCGGGAAGCGTGATTTAGTGCGTAACGGTGAAACACCAAATATCGAAGTTGATCCTGAAACTTTTGCTGTAAAAGTAAATGGTGAACATGCAACTTGCCAGCCGATTAGCGAAGCCGCAATGAACCAACGTTATTTCTTTAGCTAATTGTACATGTTTGGATTATCTGCCTGCCAGTGGTGGGCAGAATTAACATAAAAGGTAATATTATGATCATTATTGAACATATTCTTGGCAATGTTAAAAAAGACCCAGTGTGGCAAGCACGCCAGAAAAATGCCGATGTTGATACGTTGATCCTCGATCAACGAGAAGCACAGAAAAGCCGCTGTCGAAAAAATACGGAAAAAGGCCAAGACTTGGGTATCGCGCTGGACAGAAACGTCTTGTTATCTGATGGCGACGTTCTGCTATTTGATGAAGCCACCAACACAATGACGGTAGTTCAGATCTCTTTACGTGACGTCATGATGGTCAATTTATCCCACCTGAAAAACTTGAGCACAGAAGAGCATATTCGTATTAGTTTTGAATTAGGGCATGCTTTAGGAAACCAACATTGGAAAGCTGTTTTAAAAGGTGATCTTGTTTACGTGCCATTAACGGTAAGTGAAAAAGTGATGGGATCAGTGATGCGTACACATGGGTTTGGTGAAGAAACATTTGCTTTCGTGAAGGGTGAAAGCATTTTACCTGAATTGAGCCACTCTGAAGCACGCTTATTATTTGGTGGTGCAGAGGAAACGGATACGCATGTTCATGTGGAGTTAGGACAGATCCACGGACACAACCACAGTCATGATCACAGCCATGGACACGATCACAGTCATAATCACCATCATGACCATGGGCACACTCATACACACAAATAACGTTCGTGTTCATGAGTAAGGAAAGTGATATGGAAGCATCTGACCTAATTAGAATTATGCAGTTTGGTGATTCAGCGCTGCCAATTGGTGCGTTCACATTTTCAAATGGGGTTGAATCCGCCATTCAAAAAGGTGTTGTCCACGACAAAGAAACGCTGAAATCCTTTGTTCACACGTCTTTGAAGGTCGCAGCACATTCAGATTGCATTGCGATTGTGGCGGCACATCGTGCCGTTCTTGCACAAGATCATGACGCATTAGCGAAGATTGATTGGGCCGTGCATAATCGCAAATTGAATGAAGAAGCGCGAATAATGACGACTCGAATGGGAAAAAAACTCGCTGAAATCTCAGTTCATATTTTTGATGACCCACAAGTGAGTGGGTGGCTTGCGAAAATCAAAGCCAATGAGGTTCCAGGAACCCAGCCAGTCATACAAGCCATTGTTATGGCGGTACAAGGGATCACCGAAAGAGATGTTGTTGTGATGCACCAATATGGTATTGCCATGACAATCTTAAGTGCCGCGATGCGATTAATGCGTATCACACACTATGAAACACAGCATATTCTTTTTGAATTAAATGAAGAAATTAAGGCTTTTTGTGACATCGCAGCCTGTGGTGATATAGAGCAAATGTCCTCATATGTTCCTGTTATTGATGTCTTAGCTGCGGTACACACTAAATCGTTTGTTCGTTTATTTATGAATTAGCGAACAACTAAAAATTTTGGGGAAAAATGATGAAAAAAATGACTCGGATCGGAATTGGTGGGCCTGTTGGTTCAGGAAAAACAGCCATTATTGAAGTGATCACCCCGATCCTTATTGAAAGAGGCATTAAACCACTAATCATCACAAACGATATTGTGACGACCGAAGATGCGAAACAAGTAAAACGTACCTTGAAAGGTATTCTTGATGAAGAGAAAATTTTAGGTGTTGAAACCGGGGCATGTCCTCACACTGCGGTACGTGAAGACCCAAGTATGAACATTGCTGCAGTTGAAGACATGGAAGAACGTTTCCCTGATAGCGACGTGATCATGATTGAAAGCGGTGGAGATAACTTAACATTGACCTTTAGCCCTGCACTCGCGGACTTTTACATCTATGTTATTGATGTGGCTGAAGGTGAAAAAATCCCACGTAAAAATGGCCCAGGCTTAGTACAAGCTGATATTTTAGTTATTAATAAGATTGACTTAGCGCCTTATGTTGGTGCTAGCCTTGAAGTGATGGAGCATGACACTAAAGTTGTTCGTGGGGAGCGTCCTTACGTACTAACTAACTGTAAAACAGGGGAAGGGGTTGTTGAGCTAGTTGATATGATCATGGATAAATTCCTCTTTACGCACCAAGTTCCAAGGGGGTAAAGATGACGAATTTCAGGGCAGATATAGCAAATACTCCAACGCGTGTTAAAGCTCATATTTTAGGCTGCAATGCCCCTGAACTCGCCGCATATCAAGATGAACCGAAGCAAATGCAAAGTGGTGCTGTGGGTAAAAGTGGTTACCTAAAATTAAGGTTTGCTCAGGGAGAATATCGTAGTGAGCTGGTGGAAATGGAGCGTCGTGTTCCCTCTTTAGTGCAAAAAGCACTGTATTGGGATGAATTGATGCCCCAGCTACCCTGCGTCACTATGATCTCTACCTCTGGCAGCTTATTACAAGGTGATAGGCAAGCCCTTGATATTATAGTTGAAAAGGGGGCTTGTGCTCATGTGACAACGCAATCTGCGACCAAAGTTCATATGATGGAAGCGAACTATGCTACTCAGTACCAAAATATTATTGTTGAGGAGGATGGGTATTTAGAATATTTACCCGATCCTATCATTCCTCACCGTAATTCTCGGTTTATTACTGACACGCGGATTAATATTCACCCAAGTGCAACGATGATTTACTCAGAAATATTGATGTCAGGACGAAAGTATCATCATCCTGACGAACAGTTTGGCTTTGATGTTTTCTCATCACATATTCGAGCGGAGTCATCGTCCAATAAAGAATTATTTGTTGAGAAATACATTTTAGAGCCAAAAAAATCACCGCTAAACATTACCGCAGTTATGGATAGCTTCGATACGTTTGGCAATGTGATTTTATTGACACCTAAAATTCACCATGAACGTATTTTAGAACGTCTAGATGCGATATATGACCCGAAAAATGAAATTGCTTTTGGTGCAACTCAATTACCGAATGATTGTGGATTAATATTTAAAGCGTTGGGTGTTGATAGTCCAAAAGTAAAGGATGCTGTTAGGTATTTTTGGCAAATAGCGAGAGAAGAAATATTAGGTATTTCGCTACAAGAGCCTTTTTTATGGCGTTAAATATGGTTCGATGTATTAAATGTATCTTATTGCATTTAATACAATGTGGTAATGATTGTCATAAAGTGACTGAAATAACCTGCTAGGTTATCAAGGTAATTTATTAATATATTATCAGTAGAGTGATTTTTATAAATTCTCTACTGATATTCCTATTAAGGAATTTCACGATGGAAAAAATAATAAATCAGAACGCTTGGAATAAGTTAGCCAGCAAAAATATGACGATTCAATTTATTGATGTCGTCTTGCGTGGATGTGCTCAAGTTATGTTTCAAAATAACGCACTAACCGGACTTCTATTTTTTATTGCGATTTTCATCGGTGCGTTTTTAGAAGGAATGCCACAAGTCGCTTTAGGCTGTTTGTTAGGCACCGTTGTCGCTACACTGACAGCTTATATTAGTAAATTAGATACTGAATCGTTGCGCTCGGGGCTTTATGGTTACAATGGTTGTTTAGTGGGTGTTGCATTACCGACTTTCTTAGAGAATACCCCATTTGTTTGGGTAACTATCGTATTGGGGAGCATCGTTTCGGTTATAGCGACTATCTCTTTAATGGATTTTCTTAAGAATTGGAAAGTTGCAGCATTAACAGCTCCTTTTGTTTTAGTATCATGGATTATTTTGCTCGCGAGTTACAACTTCTTAGGTATTGAAGGCGTTGCATTACCGACTCCTGCACTACCTAAACAACTTATTGAACCTATTGGATTAATTCCGCATAGCGATCTGGTTGCTGATGTTTTCCGTGGTATTTCTGAAGTTTTTTTACTTAGTAGCATGATTGTTGGCATCATCTTTGTCATTGGCTTAGCGGTTAGTTCTATATGGGCAGCGATATTTGCGGTATTTGGTTCTCTTCTTGCCTTTATTGTTGCAACTCTTTTAAAAGGTGACTTTGCGAGTATTCATACAGGGTTATATTCGTTTAGTGCTGTATTAACTGCAATTGCTTTAGGTTCTACCTTTAACAAGCCAAGCTATCGCGTGGTCGTCTATGCCATCGTTGGTGTGATATTTACCGTATTTGTTCAAGGGGCACTCGACATAATTCTTGAACCATTTGGTATTCCGACCTTAACGATGCCATTTGTTCTCGCATCATGGTTATTTCTAGTACCGAACCAAGATATTATGCCTAAACATCGACAGTAATATTGGCACTAAAACTTTTGGTACTCAATTATGAAAAAAAATGCAATATATAAATATATTCAAAATATGAGAATGCTACGCTTAGTGCTCGCATTATTAATACTTGCTGATGGGATATTGATTATTCTCCCCATCATCTCAACTTATGATCTTCATTTATACCCTCAACATCTAGGTTTTGTTGATTGGCTACAATCATTAGGACTGGTTAAATTATTAGATATTCCAAGATTTGCTATTGGCGTTGTACTCATTATTCTTGCTATTCCTATTTACTTAGGTCTACGTATCGGTTGGTTATTTAGCTGTTTTATGCTGTTCATTATCATGTTAATTAACTTGGTATTAGCAAGAGAAAATGTCCTGACTGGAACTTTTTCACTAATCGTTCTGATTATTGCTGTTGCAAATTGGAAAGCATTTAATCGCCATAGCTTATCTGGTGCAGGCTTTGTTGCTTTCATGAGCTTAAGCGTACTATTGGGTTATTCTGTATTTGGTACTTTATATTTAGGCGAGCAATTTCAACCCCATGTTACTGACATCTCATCTGCATTCTATTTTGCTTTGGTATGTATGACGACGGTGGGCTTTGGTGACATTATTCCGATTAGTGTTGAGGCAAGACTGTTTACAATTTCGATTGTTATTTTAGGTATTACAATTTTTACAACCTCTATTGTGTATTTTCTAGGGGTATTTGCAAAAAGCACACAAGAAATTGTTAAGAAGAGATTATTCCGTATGAAAAACCACTATATTATTGTTGGCGCAAGCCCTTTAGCTTTAAACACCTACCACGGATTAAGAAAGCGTGACTTAGACGTCATGGTACTTTGCCATGAAGATCAAAAAAAGAGCTATCCAGATAATGCGCAAGTTATTACCACGGAACAAATCAATAAACATGCATTAAATAGTGCTAACTTAGGTCAGGCAAAAGCCTTATTTATTCTTGGTGGTTCTGATTCGGAAAACACCATCTCTATGTTAGCTGCGAAAGAAATTGTCGGTGGAAATATTAAAAGCGTCATTGCTGTAAATGATGATAAAAATTACGAAAATATGCAGCTATTACATGCAGATTTACTTATTTCGCTTTCATCTTTAGGAAGTGAAGTTTTGATTAAAATGATCTTTGGTGAAAACATTAATAACCAAGTGATGGAGAATATTATTTTTTCAAACAACATATTAGATTCGTAATATGCTGGGGGGCCCAATGGTAAAATTGCTACTTGAGTATCTACAGTTTTATCATTTATACGAAGAAATAAAAATATAGATAAGAGATAGAGAGTTTATTATGGATCTAACCGTTATTATTTTTATTTTAGTGTATGTCGCAATGGCTTTTGGGACTTTTCCAGGGATTAAAATTGACCGTACTGGCGCATCTGTAGCGGGTGCATTAGCCATGATAGGGTTTGGGATTATCTCGCCAAAATTATCTTGGGATGCAATTGATTATAGTGCAATTGGGCTATTATTTGGCTTAATGGTAGTATCTGCATCATTTACAGTATCCGGTTTTTATCACCAAGCGGCACAAAAAGTGGCGAGCTTAAATATTAGCCCTCCTAAATTAATGGCTGTTTTTATCATTGTTGGGGCACTTCTTGCTTCGGTACTTACAAACGATATTGTGGTGGTGGCGATGACACCTTTATTAGTTTCCGTCACATTATCCCGTGGGCTTAACCCTATTCCATTTTTACTTGGTTTTTGCTTTGCGGCCAATAATGGTGCCGCAGGATCTTTAATTGGTAGCCCTAAAAATATGGTTGTGGCACAAGGATTGGATTTATCTTTTATTGGAATACTCAATATTACAGCCATTCCAGTCTTATTTTCAGTTCCTATTGTATGGTGTGTGATTACCTTGCTTTATCGTAATCGTTGGTATTTATCTGAAGACAAAAAGTCATTAATGCCCAATGTTGAGCCTTCGATTATTGAATTCAATTGGTGGGAAACGATAAAAGCCGCTACGGTTTTATTTATTGTTATTTTAGCATTTTTATTTAGTGATTTTCCGCGTGAGCTTGTTGCATTATCGGCAGCCTGTTTTTTATTGTTAAACAGAAAAATAGCATCCAGTGACATGTTAAAGCATGTTAATGGTGACTTAATTCTTCTAATGATGGGCCTATTTATTATTAATACCGCATTTTCCAATACAGGTATCCCTCAGGAGGTATTGCACTACTTATTGGGTAAAGGTATCGATCTAAATAGTCCTATTACGTTATTTTTGGTCACCATCGTGATGAGTATTTTTGTAGGGACAACACCAACGGTGATTTTATTAATCCAGTTTGTTTACCCCCATGGAAATGTTGATTTATTAGGTGCTGCTTTAATCTTAGGTGCTTGTTTTGCAGGTAATATATTTATATTTGGCAGTATTGCTGGGATTATTGCTGTTGAGCAATCCTCAGCTCATGGTATTAAAATATCGTTTTTAGAGTTTACAAAATCAGGTGGTATTATTTCCATTATTTGTATTTTTATTGCTGTTGTTTGGTTATCCATCTATTAGCTTATAGAGAGTTTCAGTATGTTTGAAGTCAAAAACTTATGTATAAAGCAAGATAACCGTACATTATGGGATTCAGTGTCATTTTCACTGAATAAAAATGAGCGTCTAGGGATTTCAGCACCGAGTGGTTTTGGTAAAACAACATTAGGTCGTGTATTAGCCCAATGGCAAATGCCTACGCAAGGCGATGTGCTATTTAATGGAAAAAAATTAACTCAAAAAGGGTATTGCCCTATTCAGTTAGTTCCTCAGCACCCTGAAAAATGTTTTAACCCTTATCGAACAGTCGGTGAAAGCGTGAAGGATGCTTGGGAGCCTGATCCATACTACCTTGAACGGTTGTTTATTAAATCAGAGTGGTTGGCTAGAAGGCCCAGTGAACTTTCTGGTGGCGAACTTGCTCGAATTGCCTTATTAAGAGCATTAGATTCAAGAACAAAAGTTTTAATTGCAGATGAAATTACTGCACAATTAGATGCGCATCTGCAGAAAGATATATGGCAGTTTTTAATTCAACTTTCTGAAGAAAGACCATTATCGATGATTGTTTTTAGCCATAATAAATTTCTATTGGAAAAGGTGTGTACCTCGATTTGGAATATGGCCATATCAGAATGAACTGTTTTATAAGGCTAAATAAAATTACGGGTCATTTAATATTATCATTTAACGACTAGTGATTAATAATGTTGAATTAATGTGTGTAATTTAAATTTTATTTTAAAAATGATGTCTTTAATTTATGATATTAAATAGAGAGGACCGCAATGGTAGCTATTGATATTTTATTAGTTGGCTCAGGTGGCGGTATTGGTTCACTACTTCGTTGGTGGATTGGTCGCCTGGTGGGGGAACGTTATCATGGGACGTTTCCATTATCCACATTCATTATTAATATTTCTGGTGCATTTGTTATTGGTTTTTTAAGCCGTTATTTTGCGATCGATTGGGATGACCGTTATGGGACATTTCTTCAATCAGCGGTTTTAACTGGGCTACTCGGTGGCTATACGACGTTCAGTAGTATGCAACTTGATGCTTTAAAATTGACTCAAACTAAACAAAAATTACTCGCACTATTTTACTTATTACTTTCGGTTTTATTTGGGTTAGCTGCGGCATTTATTGGTGCTTGGTTAGCAAACTAACAGGGGCTAAAAATGAATATTATGATCTTAGTTTTTATTGGTGGTGCAATTGGGGCAATTTCCAGAGAACTACTGATGGTGTCTGTTCCTACCATGAATAATCATTTCCCTCTTGACATATTTGTAGCAAATATTGTTGCTTCCTTATTATTGGGTGTTGTTGCAGGCTTACTTATGAGAAATAAAATAAGCCAAGGGATGAATGCCTTTTTAGCTACGGGGATCATGGGAGGATTATCGACATTTTCTAGCTTCGTTTACGGTGCAGTAGAAATAATGAAGTCGCCGCAGTTTTTATTGGTTGGAATGAGTTATTTGGTTTTAAGTATCGTTATTGGATTTGTTGCTATTTATATCGGATATTCAGTAGGTAATAGACAATACAGTTAGCTCTCATGCTGATATTTTAAAATTTATAAGTGAGTAAGAGGTTTTTGATATGAAAATAGGTAAATCAATATGGCATGGGATCACTTCAAAGCCTTATAGATTACAATTATTATTTGATATAATGCTTTTAATATTATCACCCGTGATCTTCATAAGTATAATTGGATTTGATACTAAAACTCTAGATATGGATGTTTTTATTGTTACATTAGTTATTTTGATTTATATTTACATTACACGTTGGTTTAGCCATTGGTATTGTAAGAGACGTGAAAATAAATAATGTATATGCGACAATTTGATAAAACCACATTCGCTTTTTTATCATAACTTGCGTTTGTTATGGTCTAAAAAGAGGGGAAGCTTCATGGTTTATTAAGAAGAAGCTTCCCTGTTTTTCCTTGCTATTAATCTATAATTTCACTTTTCTTTATAATTCTAAAAATGTTTAAAACTAAACTAGCAAGGATTGCAATAGCACCACCAATAAATGTCTCGTATGCCCTTGATATCGGTAGTAAGTAACTTGGATCATGTAAAAATTGAGTTTCTTCAAGAAGAAGCAGAACAAAAACAGTAATAGAAAATGTTTTTAGTAGATAATTTAAACGAAAAAGTGTTGGAATTAAAAATACAATTAAAGCTAAAACTGCTAAGTAAATATAAGTTTCCTTTGATTTTGTTATGCTAAACATGGAAATGACAAAAACAGCCGCCAATAGGCTTCCTAAAAATCTAAGTAAAGTAGCCTTTATTATATGCATTTCTTTTGGATGGAGTAACATAATGAATGTAAGGGGAGCCCAATAAGGTTTATATAAATTTAGATAGTCAGGTATTGAAAGGCTTAAAAATAGGAAAAAACTGAACAAGAAAGCTCGTATATATATTTTTTCATCACTATGATATATTTCTTTTGAAAATAATCCGTTTTTAAATGCATGACTTTCAAAGTTTTTATGTTTTAGTAAGCTAAAAATAGTTAGACTAATAGCAATCCCTGAGATATAGGCCATTGGCAGGTCAATGCTAATAGAGTCAAGTGTTGTTCCCATGGAAGAAAAGATAATTAAAAATGGAAATGTACGGTCTAAGTAATCATCTTTTTTATAAAATAGATAATAGCAATATGATAAGATAAATAAGTATATATAAAAATAAACTGTTAACTTTAGTATAAAGCCAATGCCCCCACCAACGATGACCAAACATAATAAAAAAAACACATAAAAAATATTACTACTATCAGGTTTTGTATCATAAACGATATTAGAGAATAGAGTTGTTAAAAGACCAAATGTTCCACCAATGACACCAAATAAAAAAAAGCAGGCAGTTGAATTGACTATTGCGGTAATCAAAAAAACTCCGTTATTTCTAAAACTGATATATTTATTTTTTTTACTTATAACTTTCATATTGGTCGCTCATTTTGTCTTTTTTAGTCGTTTTTTATCATGTTTTAATCGAATTATATCATAGGCTAACGCATTTTTTATATATTACGATATTTAGAATCTGATGAGATACGGGGATTTAAGATTATAAATATTGGCTCTGAGGAAGATCGAGAATAACAAGTGACGGGCAGGCCACAATCAACGCCATCTTTCTTATAATCGGAACAGATTGCTAGTTGAATGCGATAAAATTCACAGGGTATTGAATGGGATAAATAAGATTAGAATTCCTTTTTCCTCATCGGCAAATTGGCTGCTCACCGATGAAAATTATCTGTTACACCTTAAGTGAAACTAATCACTATTAATTTGAGATTAGCAGATAATTACACTGCCAGCTTAAGCTGATAATTTTATTAGTAGTGAAGATAACTTGAGTTTTTTGTTTTATTTATATTAAATCATATAATTATGATGGTTTTGTAGATTGAAATATTTGGTTACATAGTTTATTTCTATGTACATTAGAACTTACTGGGCTTATCGCAGTTTGGTCTATTTTTTGTTCGATGATAATTCGGTTATGATTCATTTTTAGTGTTTTTCTGAAATTATATAGCGATATTTCAACCAGTTTACGCTAAGTCACTTATCCTAGGGAGATACAAAAAGGCCGCTAGGTTTACAGTCTATCCATAAGCTTTTATTATCCTTAACTCAAATCTTACCGTGCGCACTGGCTGAGATGACGGAAATTAACAGTTAATTATATTTACTTAACTCAA
>NZ_JAMPOL010000007.1:0-74274 GCF_028480325.1 Providencia sp. PROV182
GAAATGGTACCGCACCTCAGTTGAAGGTAAACAAGAGCATTTCTTCACCACCACGTTAACCGATGCAACCATCGTCAATATTGACTGCCAAATGCCTCACTGCCAAGACCCTGCGAAAGCCGATTTTACGCAGTTAATCGAAGTATCTCTGTCTTACCGCAAAGTGGACTGGGAGCACACGGTTGCAGGCACATCGGGTGCTGATGACTGGCGCGCACCGCTCGAAGCGTAATACCTTTTTGACGGGCTCTTTTGGGCTCGTCATCGCTTTTATTTCGTTCCCCGCTTCTTATCCATTTTGTCATGGAGACTAGTGATGTTTAGCAAAGACCCCAAAAAAACCACCATTGACCCCGTTTCTATTGTCAAAGATGAAGCGGTAAATCAAGTTAAAAATAAAGTGCAATCTAAAGTCAATGAGTTGGTGTCCAGTAAAGTACAAAAAGCGGCAGCATTAGCCCAGCAAGGGGGGGCTTTGGTATCAACAGCGGCATCTATGGCAACTCAGGCGACATCCCAATTGAACAGTGTAGCCAATAACCCGCTTATCCATGGCGGTGGATTTGGTGGTGGATTAAAACTTGGTGGTGGACAAACTTTTTCAGAAAGTCAGGCATTACAAGCCGCTCACGGGGCATTGTTAGATGCACTAGGCATGGGAAGTCTGGAAAGTGGCTTGGTGTTTACATGCTCAATTGCTGGGCTACCCGATGAAACTTTTCAAGTTACCGAATTTAATTTAACGGAAGGGTTGTCTTCGTTATTTTCCCTTTCGATTAGTGCTGTTAGTGCCTTACCGTTTATTGATTTTCAGAAACACCTTGGCGTCGCCTCTTCTTTAACCGTCAAGCGTGATGGTGTCCAAGTCCGTAAAGTGAATGGCATTTTAGCCGGGGCGGTTCAAGGGAATACGGATGACGTAAAAACGTGGTATCACTTTGATATTCGTCCAGAAATGTGGGTGATGACCCTTAATCAAGATAGCCGTATTTTTCAAAATCAAAACGTACCGACCATATTAAAAACCTTGCTGGACGAAGCGCATGTGAAATCGGACTGCAAGTTTTACCGTGATGACTTACATCCCAAACGTATTTACACCACCCAAAAGCGAGAATCCGCCTTTGATTTTTGGTGTCGTCTCGCCTTTGAGGAAGGGATTAACTTTTGGTTTGAAGAAAACCAATTGTTTTACAGTGACGAACACATGGGGATGACGGCGGGAATTAACCTGATGTATAACCCGCAAGCGGATACGGATATCAGCGACAGTACCGCCATGACATGGCAGTATGGTGAATACTTGTGTGTGGATGAAACCATTCATAAAGACAATAATTTCATTCGCCCTTCCTACCCACTTCAACATGAAAATAAATTGGAAAAGGGTGGGCAGCACAGCATCTTTGAAAGTTACGGCCGTTTTCAATTGGATGAAGAGGGCAAACCACTCACCCAAATTCGTTTTGAACAGTTACGTAATGGGAGCAAGGTGGGTAGTGCCACAACAAACTGCTTTGCCTTGATGCCGGGTAAAATCTTTACCTTATCGAATCATCCGTATCTTCCGATGAATAACAGCTGGCAAGTCATTAGCGTGAGTCATCATGGTGTCCAGCCTCTGGCAGATAATGGTGGCGGAGAAGGTACTCAGTTGTCGAACAGTGTTTCTTTTATCCCTGGTACGCAAGAGTGGCGGCCACCTTATCGTTATAAACCCACCGCGGATGGTGATGAAGTTGCGACTGTCGTGGGCCCTCCGGGTGAAGAAATCTATGTCAATGAACATGGTGCGGTGAAAGTCCATTTTCACTGGGACAGACGTGGAGAGCCTGACCACAGTGCTTCGTGTTGGGTGCGTGTTGCGATGGGCTGGAGTGGCGGCGGCTATGGTTTTTCTGCGGTACCACGCATCGGAACGGTCGTTCAGATTAGTTACCTCAATGGGGATATTGATAGGCCGATTATCACGGGCTGTACTTATGATGGTCGCAATGCGACTCCAATCAGTTTTCCTGAAAATAAAACCCGCACCACGTTTCGGACGAAAACCCATAAAGGGGAAGGATTTAACGAGCTGCGCTTTGAGGATGAAAACGGCAAACAGGAAGTGTTTATACATGCCCAGAAGGATATGAATACCAAAGTGTTGAATAATCGGACTACGCATGTGCTTCATGACCATGTAGAGGTTATTGATAACAATCAAGCCATGCTGGTCAAAGGCAATCGAACTGAAAATATTGATAAAAATAATACGGAAACGGTGGGGCAACACAAGAGCATCACGGTGGGGAATACCCTATCAATCAATGTGGGCGATGTGATTGAACTGCGTTGTGGCGCAAGTGTTCTACGTATGGACAGTGGCGGTCATGTCACGATTAATGGCACGGAATTTAAGTTCGAAGCATCAGGCCCAGTGCAGATTACGGGTAAAGATGTGGATATAAATTAAGGAATAACCGATGTTTGAGGTGATGAATTATACGCCATTCCCACATTTGCTTTATCAAAAATACGGTAAACAAGCTGCGTTATTTAATGTACTGGCGTTTCGGCAAACGTTTCGACTTAAAACTGGGGGACATTATTCCGATTTAAATAATACACAGTTTCCACTCGTTATGGCGGATGATTACTATCATACTTCGGAAGACAGCAGCCTTATTGATGAAACTGATTTAGTCCTTGGGCGTCCTTGTACTAATATTCACATTCGCGGTGTGGCAAAACCTAAAGATGGTATTCCTACAGAACAATGGAGAGCGGGAATCAGAGTCAAGGATTTTTCTCGTACATGGACTTTAACGGGCCCATCCTATTGGCAATATGAAAAAGATAATTGGCAGTTAACCGCTCCTTTATTGACTGACGGAGTAAGTTTGCGCCATGAAATGGCATATGGTGGTCGTTGGATAAATACCCAAGGAGAAACTGACGCTTACGCAGCAAATCCGGTTGGAATAGGTTTTTATCCTGATATTTCCGCATTAGATAAATCTAAGCGATATCCAGCTCCGCAAATTATTGAGGACACTATAACGACACCAAGAGAACATCACGTCATTAATGAAGAGCAATTGACATTGGGTTCTGGCCCAGTATCCCGTTGGTGGATGGGGCGTCTTGAGTATGCTGGAACCTATGATAAACATTGGGAAGAAACGCAGTTCCCTTTTTATCCTGATGATTTTGATGAGCAATTTTTTAACTCTGCACCTGTCCATTTACGTTACCCCGGTTTTTTAGCGGGTAATGAACCCATTTTATTGGAAGGGTTGTTACCCGAATCTTCAACGGTCGTCACAGCTTTGCCCGATTACCAGTACCTTGTATTGCTTCAGGATATTGAGGGGGAGTTGTTTCCTGTTACACCTTTACTCGACACGTTAACCATTGACCTTGATAACCGATTTATTTCGGTCGTTCGTCGGGTGCGCATTCCTGCTGAATACCCCATAAAACAAGCTGTCATTTCAGTTGTTGTCCCTTCACAGACAAAAGGAGCATGTCATGTCGGATAAACACATAGGTGATGCAGAAGGCGGTTTTAAAGCAGTCAGTAGTGCGCCTGATGTTTGTAAGGTGGGCAATGCCGTAGTGCCGTTTGATAGCTATCAAAGCCTCAATCATATCAAAAAATTTGCAACATCCGTTAGAGCTAGGGGGGCTCTCACGTTAAATGTGGGCTCTATCATTGCAGGCTCTCAAAGTAATGCGGGCTCAGGAGTGATGTCTGGCACATCTCAAGGGAGTGGTGACTGCATAATACTGACGGGTAGTACTTCCGTACGTATTGAGGGGCAGCCAGCGGCGATGCATGGTTCGCTTGTCGCCATGAACAATAAAAATACGTTAGGGACATTAATCACGAATGAAGCGTCCCCTGGTAATCCTGTTGAAAGTAATAAAATACCGTGTAATGACCCCCCAGTAATTTCTGATTTATTACGAAACTTGGTCACGGAAAAAGAAGCGCTACAGCAAAGCTTTGTCAGTCAAGCAATAGTTGCAAAAGAGAATGCGGTTAATCAGGCGGATAAATATCTTGATGAGAAAATTGACAGTATTCGGTCTGAGCCTGTTGAAGGATGGGGATGGGCGGGGGATGCGTTTAATTTTTATCGGGATGTTAGAGATGGAGCAAGGCGGGCTACGCTAGGGCTTGTGAAAGACACGGGTATCGGTTTAGTACATATGTCTGATGCTATCCCAATAAACCCCATTCAAATGGTTAAAAATGCTGAAAATACACTAGATGCTTTAATCCTTCTCGAAAATACTCGTTTAGGCAATGTTTGCCAAGAAAGTATGTCTGAGAGTGCTAAAGAGGCATGGGAAAATACCAAAAAAGCAGTAAGTGACGCGATGGAGCGTTTGGAGAATAAATGGGATAAAGGCACCAGTGATAAAGCGGAGATCGTGTCCCGAGGAATATTAGAAATTGCGACAATATTATTACCTGCGAGCAAAGCAGGTACGGTAGGTAAAGCTGGGGAAGGTATAAATGCCATCAAAGGGGCTAGGGCTCTTGACGCGGTGGCGGATACGTCAAAAGGCATTACAACCCTGAAGGAGCTAAGAGCGGCTGAGGCCGCTATTGCCGCAAAAGAGGCGCAAGTTGCTGAAAAATCAATTCAAGCAATCACTGAGATCGCGAAAGATGCGGAACGAGCATTACCTGCGCCAGGACCCCGTATTTCACCGAAGGTTGAGGCTGCAGCTGAAAAACCATTAGGGACACCTAAAAATACCGATGTGAAAGCTGAAAACCCCGCACCGAAGAAAAGTGATGATGTAGGGGGGACTTGTACTGCTGGCGCAACATGTAAAGGTGAACCTGTTAATGTTGCAACAGGGGATTTTATTCAGCAGTGGCAAGTTGTTCGTATTCCCGGGTTATTACCCATTATCTTGCATCGAACATATCAGTCAACATCTGCTGCCAGTGGTCTTTTTGGTCCAAAATGGACGGATGAATGGTCACGTTGTTTACGAATTGACAACGACAAAATTATTTTTAAAGACAGCGATGGCGCTCAATTTGATTTTATTGCTAAAGAAAATACCGTTCGCTCCCGAAATACTCACGCACCGCATTATTTGTTGACGGGGTCTAAAAATGAATCATTGACGATTTTTGATAGCATACAGCAACATACCTTATCTTTTGCTCACATTGACGGTGACTATCGCCGTTTAAGTGCTATCACGGATCGGAACCAAAATAGCATTCATTTTATTTATAATGACACTCACCAGCTAGTCGAAATAAGAAGAAATGATGGCTTCCTTTTAGAGCTTGAATATCAAAAAGGTCACTTGCAGCGTATCATTGGAGGCAAACAGAAACATGAGCAGCATGTTTTTGCTGTGTGTGCGTATGATCCCCAAGGGTATTTATCGGAGTGTGATGCCTATCAACAAAATCACCTTTGGCACCGCTATACCACTGATGGCTTAATGGTTCAGTGGGGGGATACCGATCAAACTGAATTAACACTCACTTATGATGATAAAGGCCGTGTCATTACAACTCACTCCTCTTCAGGGTATTGGCATGATCGTTTTATCTATGATGATACCCAACGAATGACCACCTATATTGATGGAGAGGGCGGCTATTCACGCTATTATTATAATGAAGATAATCTAGTTACTCGGGCGATTGACCCTCTTTGGCGTGAAACCCATACGCAGTGGAAGCAGCGTCAAAAAAAATCAGAAATCAATTCATTAGGTGAGAAGACAGAGTATGGCTATCATTTTGATGGCCAATTGGCTTACCTGTTCCTTCCTGATGGGCGTCATGTTTATTATGACTATAATGAGATGGGGCAATTGATTTCCTACACGTCGCCATCGGGAGAAAAATGGCTGCTTGATTATGACACTCAAGGTAACCTAACGACCCTCACTGACCCTCAGGGTCACATTCAAGCCTACGAATACAGCCAACACGGTGAACTGCTTAAAGCCATTCACCCCAATGGGGCGCAGTGGCAATATGAATACAACAGCACCCATCAATTAATCAAAACAACGAATCCGTACCAAAACAGCACCGAATATCAGTTTGATGAGCTGGGGCGCTTGCAAGAATATACTGATGCACTGAAACACACGACGCGCTACCACTATAGCCAAGAGCATGCCAGTGAAAACGGCAGTGTCAGTGATATTCTTTTACCTGACGGTGTTCACCAACATATCGAGTACGACAGCGAACGCCGTGTGGTTGCTGTCACGGACGGTGAAGGCAAAATCACCCGTTATCGTTATGGCCCCTTTGATTTACTGCTGGCGATGGTACGTCCCGACGGTACAGAAGTCCGTTTTGAATATGACTCTTTGACGCGTTTAAAAGCGGTGATTAACGCTACAGGGGATAAATACACCTACGAGCGTGACCGCGCGGGGCAAATTATTCGTGAAACCGACTTTACAGGGCGAGTGCAAGAGCACCGTTATGATCAGTTAGGTCGCCGAATAGCAACACGTTATCCAGACCAACACGAATTACGTTGGCGTTATGATGTATCTGGGTTGGTTGTTGAACAAAGTGAATGGCTGGATAATGGCGTTGAAAATAAATGTTTATCGACCACGACCTATGAGTACAACGCACGTTTGCAATTGGTGAAAGCCACCAACCCCGATTCAGTGGTTGAATTTGAATATGATGAGCAGGGGCGTTTAACGTGTGAGCGAATCAATGGTCAAGAAATCAAATATGATTGGGACAGCGACCATTCGACGTTAGCGCGTACCACTTTCGGTGATCGTGAACTTCATTATGCCTTTGGGCAGCTCGGCGAACTCACCTCACTACAAATCAACCAACATGTGCCACTGCAATACAGCTACAATGCGGTCGGGCAAGAATACCTTCGCCGCAGTGACGCGGGGTTTGTCAACTCTAGCCATTACACCGCCACCGGGTTACTCGCCCATCAACGGGCGGGGCGTGGCAGTGAAAACTTCTTGCAATCACTGCAACAGAATCCGCAGCAGCCGCCATTTTGTACTGATGTGCATCGTTCTTATCAATACGACCGTGCACACAATGTGGTGCGTATTGAAGATGACCGTTGGAAGCAAACAACTTATCGGTATAACGCGAACGACCAAATCACCGAAACCCAATACAGTAACCAAATTGGCAATCGTGATGAAAAGTTCCTTTATGATGCGAACCTGAATCTCACCGAGCACATGACATTACCGTCGGATGCGCAAGGGGCGATGTTGCAGTTATTCCAGCAACAACAAGCAGGACGTGTTACGCGGCGGGATACGGCAAGGGGGTATCAACTTTACCATTACGATGTCAACGGGCGGTTAGAGAAAAAGGTTGTTTATGAACATGGCTATCGACCAAAAGAGTGGCGCTATCTGTGGAACACTCAAAACCAACTGACCGCATGCTTCACACCAAAAGGGGATTGTTGGCGCTATACCTACGATGCGTTTGGGCGACGGCTGAGTAAAACGCAAACCGTGGATAGCCAAGCGGCGCATGTCAATCCACTGTTTCCCCAACTTAAGCCCAAAGTGACGGCATGGCACTATTTGTGGTCGGGCGACCAAATGGTGGAAGAAACACCGATTTATGCGGATGGGACAATCGCTTATGACTCGCAAGTGCAATGGCTGTACGAACCGGGTGCTATCACACCGACGGCGCGCTATCAAAATGGCAAATTGCATTATGTGGTGACTGACCACCAAGGCACGCCCCGAGAGATTTTTACCGAAGCGGGCAAGGCGAGCTGGGCAGGGCGGCTGAATACGTGGGGACAGATGCAGTTTTGGCAATCCCGCGATGGTCTTGCTGACAATGACCCCAATTATACGGAGTGCCACTTTCGTTTTGCGGGTCAATATGAAGACCGAGAGACGGGGTTGTATTACAATCGCTTCCGCTATTATGATAAGGACAGTGGGCAGTATATTAGTCCCGACCCGATAGGGCTACTGGGTGGTGTGAATCCGTACGGGTATGTGCACTGTCCGACAGGTTGGGTTGATCCGTTTGGGTTGGTAAGGGAACCAATTGTTTTTTTACCTGATGGTGGTGATGTACTACACCCTAAAACAATTACACCTCAAAATCCTGAAGGGTTGTTTACAATAAAAGCAACAGGTACTCATGCTGGTGATAAATTAGCACTCTATGAAGCAGCTGGAATTAAAGAGCCTGTAACAGCAAAATGGATTAGCCACCATGTTAGTTATAATCCAGCAACGAATGAAATGACAATGCAGTTGGTAAATCCAAACTATCATTCATATCCCCATGTTGGAGGTGTTCATGAGTTTGAAAAGCAAACAGGTCTAAAATATAATACTGATGAGTCTATATCTGCAGCAAATAAATTAAACTGTAAGGGTAAATAGGTGGTTAAATGAAAATTTCAAAGCTATTTCATGATAGTAATTTAGTTATTGAATATTCTTTACCAGGAATATCTGAAGACGTGTTTAAGCAATGTTTACCTTTTGATTTTTTAGGAAAAAATGAGCTATTTAATTTATATTCATCAATGAATGGCGGATACTTTAGCAAGGGTGCATATTTTTATCGTGATATTTTTTATGACATCCCTCATGGTTATTATAATGCAATGGAAATTGAAAGTTTTTATTTTATTCCTGAAAAAAATCTGTACTCAGACGCTCTTAGATCTATACCTGAAGTTTGGCAATTACGGAAAAACAATTTAAGTGCCATTACGGATTTTTATGATTGTCGCATTCCGTTTGCTGGTGATGCTGGAGATCATGATTTTTGCTTAAATATAAACTCTGGGAAAATAGAGTATTTTAAGCTAGGCCTTAACAAAGAAGAAGATGAGTGTGTAATTGTAGCACCATCTTTTCGTGATTTCTGCACGAACATACAATCCACTAGAAGAAAATAATATTTATATAGTAGCCAAAAGGTCTTTAAATCTTCTGGCATCTTCGTTTTTAAGAGCCGCTCAGTTCCGCTAACATACTCCATCATCAGCTTGCGTATCGCGTACCATATGGAACTCAGTTGCGCTTGCTGTTGTTGGTTCTGCTGCTTTATTGCTCTTATGTCTTTGCTGTCGGGTATCAAGACCAAACAGCCGTTTAAATCATCACGGAGAACGTGAAACCTATCTCAAAAACTGCGTCTTTTAGCCACTGCCCTTTAAGGTGAATTGCGGGCGGTGGGCTGGTTTTTCTGAGAGTGAGCCTTGTCCATCGATTAAATCTAGCCATTACACCGCCACCGGGTTACTCGCCCATCAACGGGCGGGGCGTGGCAGTGAAAACTTCTTGCAGGCACTATAACGGAGAACAATGGATTCCCTGTGGCTTTCCCTCCAATGAACAATTAAGCGCCGTGCTGTGCGCGCTGGATGGTTATGTGTATATCGGTGGTGAAGGCAGCAGCTTATGGCGTGGTCGTAAATTTCAATGGGAAAAATTGTACCACGGTGGCTCGACGATTTTACTGAATCAGCTGCGCTGGTTTGAAGATAAAGTTTGGGCTTGTGACGACTACCGCTTGCAATGTTGGGACGGCAATGAAATGGTACGCCCGATGGATGGTGATGAAACCGTTCTTCTGTCTGGTCATATGGATGTGCGTGATGGCATTTTAGTGGTAGCGGGTGATTATAGTGTAGACCTTTATGATGGGACGGAATGGCATAAGATTGTTAGGCCTTATAGTTAATAGAAGTCTGCCGAGGAAAAGGAAAATAAGATGCGCGATGAAGCTTTTGAATTATTTGTTGAAAAATTTGGAGAAGCCACTATATCTCGTTTTGTTTCTGAGGAAGAAATCGATAAGTGGCGAGGAAAGTTACCTGAATTACTTTTGACTTATTGGCACAATGAAGGATGGAGTAGTTATTATAATGGATTATTTACAATTGTAGATCCTGATGACTATGAGGATATTGTCGATGAGTGGTTGGAAAACACCTATTTAGAGGAAATTGATAGTTTTCATGCGATTGCCATTAATGGATTTGGGAATATCTATTTATGCGGTGAAAGAACAGGTCATTGTATAGATATAAGTTCAATTTATAATACGATTTTTGTGCAGAAAAAACGATCAATAATATCAATACGGAGAAATTTAAAAATAACACAATAGAGTCACTATTTGTTTTATCTGAAATTGATGACTATAACAAAAAAGGCCTATTTGAAAAAGCGGTAAAAAAATTTGGGCCTCTTGGTGATAATGAAATATTTGGTTTTGAACCTGCGATTATTTTAGGTGGGGAACTTGATATTAAATACATACAAAAAGTCGATGCACGTATTCATTTGTCTATTTTAGCCCAATTGGCTGAACCAGAAATTAATGAAATTAATATTTAGATTCAAAGAGAAAATATAATGAGAGATCTTTACTTCGCATCAATAATCGATAGTCTTGGTGAAGCAACAACTTCTCGTTATGTTTCACCTGAATATATTGTGAGATGGAAAACTATTTTACCCGATAACTTACTTAATTGTTGGGTAAATGAAGGTTGGAGTCGTTATCAATATGGTCTTTTTTCTTTCTTTAGTTGAAAAATATGGGGGATTAAATGAAAATGAAATTTATTGCTTTGATCCCATTATCCAAAAACTAGAAACATTAAATTTTAATGCATCTAACAAAGTAAATGCTATTGATTATTTATTAGAATTAAGGAAAATAATTACACCTGTAATCAAGTTTATCTAAAATATCATTCTTATTTTCTATGATATATTTACTGAAATAATATAAATTAAATAATAGACTGAGTTCTTGTGATTGCGAGCTGAACAATGAGTTTGGGCAAGAATACCTTCGCCGCAGTGAGATGGGTTTTATGAATTCTAGCCATTAAACAGAGATAGGATTATTCGCCCGTTACAACAGCGAGTCACTGCAACCTTGAAACTTTAAAAGCAGGCAACGCTGCCTCATAGGTTCATGGGGTGGGGATGCAATTGAAGCGTTTTTGCGCCACACTTTTTATGCTCCCCTTTACTATATTGAGGTAGTCTTTGGGATACTTTAATTAGTTACTCATTAAGAGATAGTTAAATCATCGACTTATGTCCTTTTAGGGGGGATGGGGATAAATGCCACCTTGTTTTTTTCTCGTTATTCAGTGTCACCGACATCTCTAATAACATATTCGCGGATAGGCAAAATGGGAAAAAGTGATAGAGGTGAGTGGTAAATACAAAGGCTTCACCTTCGCTTTCATATTGAGCGTTATCAAGTAGTAGAGATAAAGATAAGCACCGGTAGGGTTTACCTTTTAAGATATGGTCATATAAATGTGTTTTCAGCTCAATGAGCCCAGATAATAATCGCTCACATCTTCGTGTCACTTGCCTATCTGTATCTCGATAGAGAATATAATCAGCAATTAAGTGTTTTACGCTTTCTAACGACATTAGCATTGAGGCATTAGCACTGTAATGGGATAGTAATTGCCAAAAATGGTGGTTATTAACGATGGGAGGATAGCAAGGTGACAATAATGTGATATTTCCTGTTTTAATTCCGTCAGGCATTTTTTCACTGTGTTGGTTTAATAAGCCAATTTCGTTTTTTTGGTTACGTTCAAAGCCTATATAAACACATGAAAAATGTAAGCTGGGCGGTGTTGCCATAGGGGCGCCTTTATTATCAAAAAAGTTTAAATAATAAAGGGTATGCCCCGTGATATTTTTCTCCATCGTTAAGGAGTAAAAAAGGGTTTTATGGTATTGAGGCATAAGGCGTGAAGATGCCGTCAATTCTGTCGTAGGATAAAAATGACAATATATGCCTCTCTCTTGTTCATGTGGCTCAAGTGAAAGTTGAATTTCAAAGAGGTCAGCCAAGTAGTGATGGCTAGGGATAGGAAGCAAATAACTTGATTTATTTTCTTTAAAATCAATTAGCAAGGTGTGTTGTGCTTCGGTATCCATTGCCGGAGCACAGTTTAAATAAAAGCTATTTTCACATTCCTCTTGTGTCAAAGGAAGCTGTTGATTGAAATAGATGTTAACTGTAAAACGCCTTTCTTGCTCCCAATCTAACTCAGTGACAACTTGGGGAATATTGAGCTCAACAAAATGATGAACATGAGGTAAATAAAGGCCTTCCAATAATTGCTGTGGAGCACTGAGTGATGCATTTTCTTGTGGGAAAATTTTATAGGGTTTTCCGATTTTGGGCTCGAAAGCGTAGTTAAGTGGATCTCCCTCATAGCGAATATGATTATGGACGACTTCAATTTTTTCAAAATACTGGCTAAATGCGAGTAGTAAGGTTTCTGATATTTTTTTATTGGCTCCTAAAAAAACATCAAGTGAACTTGTTGAATGAAATTTAGTTTCACCTCGATACTGTAATTCAAGTGAAATACAAGAACGATTTGGGTGCTGAATCACTTTTCTAGCGAGAAGGCTATAGGGTGCTACGACGAATTCATGACAAAAACTAAAGCGAGCCCCATTATTACCTAAGACAAGATGGTCTTTATTTATCTCTACTGGAAAAGAAAGCAATTCACTTTGGTCAATTTGTACAATAGTCGTTGCTGGAAGCCCTTTTATAGCTTGGGAGTCTAGTCGTTGCAGTAGGGGCAATGTAATTTCAGGAAATGCATCGTCAATTTTATCCTGTAAACGCGCAGATAAAAAAGCAAACCCTTCTAATAGGTAGCTTGTCTGCGGATCTTGAGGATCTAATACATCAGCTAAATGTGGCTTTTTATCTGCATATTCACTGTATAGCTTTTGTAAGTATTGCTTTTCTTTAATATATTTTATTTCACTCATGACTTAATCCAAAAGATGAATATGAGCTGGGTTTTAAACCTTTTTGCTCTGCTTGTTTTTGTAATTCATAGTAACGAGCTAATAATCCATTAATTTTATTATCAATATTGATGAGTGTGGCAGGGGGAACCGGTTGCCCATTTTTAATTTGTAGCGATAATTGACGGAGCTTTTCTTCAATAGGCTCCACTTTATTGTGCTGCTTTTGAATGTCATAGATGGCAGTTTTTAAATAGGATAATGTAAAACTACCTCGGTTTTTTTCTTGTTGAATAATTTTATTTGAAAGTTGCTGCAACAACATTGCTGTTTCAGACCAACTATCATTAATAGGCATATTTTCTAAACGCGCCTCATATTGGTTTTGCCAATTTCGGCTGAAGTAAGCCTGATCAGCATCCGCAGGCCAATAAGATTTTGCTTTTTCTTGCATGTTCTCGATCAGTTTCAAGTTAGCGAGAGGGGAACGCTTTTCGAGCAAAGCTAAATGATATTCATAGGTATTTATTTCGGGTTTAAATAACCATTTGGCAACAGCACCTTCAGGAATGGACGTTATAGCCTCCATCTCATGTTTAAAATAAACATAGGCGCTAAATCCACTGACTAAAAAGAGTGCACTACTGAGCACACAACCCCATATAAAACCACGGGTAGCGCTCATTTTTTTAGTTGTTACTGTTAATGTTGATGCGGGCTCTGGGGGTTCAAAAATAAATGTTGGTGATGGTTGCTCTACCTGTTTAGCAGGTTGTTGGATATACACTAAAGGCGGGAGCGTGACAGATTCGGATGTATTCTGTTTTGCATATTCTTCCTGTTTTTCAAGTTGTTTGGCTAAATTTTGAAAGAACCATAACAAGTTTTCAATTTTAGGCAGTTTTTCCCACGTTGTTTTAGCCAGTTTATCAATGATTAATTGTAGCGCGCGTTCTGAGCGGTAAACCAAACGGAGGTCTTTTGTTTCATAGGTTTGCTGGCGTAGTAGGGCGCTAGCCTTTGTATTAAACCAGTTGAGTGCTTCTGTTCGTTGATTCGGTTTTTCAGGCCATAACGCATCCCAATGAGTAACAATAACATTCGCTAATAATTCGCAGCCTTCAGTAAAGCCACTGAGTCCATGGCGTTGTAGTCGTGCAATTGTGTAATAAGCACCGCTTTGTAGGTCAATACCATGATTTTTAAAAAGAGACAAACAAAGTGATTCAATAAGCGTCCAACTGACCTCCGGACGTGCAGGATGACTTAACTTGTTAAATTCTGTTTTAAGAGCAATAAATTCAGGAGTATCTAAAGGGGAGCTCCCGATTTTAATGACTAAATGTTCTGATTTCATCTCGTTGAATATCCTATGCCCCCACATAAACTGGAGGCAATCACATTAGTAAAGGGTTTCAGGTAAACGGAACTTTGTGAATAATCCTCCGAAGAAAGGATTATTAGACTCATCAACGAGTACTCGATAAGTCATATCTCCGCTATCAATCGTGAAACGAATATCGAATGAATTGGATTTGATATTCATTAACTTCGCACTGTCGACTAAGCGCATTTGTGCCCACGGTCCTGAGAAACTAATTGAACGAGGCGATTTATCGCCGGAAAGCGGAACTAGAGTCAGTTTACTTTCAATATTTGAACGCATCGAGTTTGGCCAAACGAGATGCGTGACATGGCTGCGGCTATGGGCATAATCAATAAGCTGACCGTCAAGATTTAAGATACTACGGCGTTTATTGCCACTTAATGAAAGGGGTTCAACTGCAAATTGTGCTTCTAAATTACCTTGTGCATTAAAGAAGGTTTCTCTTATGCGATTTGCAGTTTCAATTTGCGCTAAAACATCAGAGCGGATCAGTGATTGACTATCCCTATTATCGACTAAGTTATTTTCAACAAATAAACGTAAGTTCTGTTGATAGAAGCTATCGAGTGTGCCATTAGGTTTAAAGAAGCGTTCGAACTCACTTAATGGAACATCTTGTTTTGAGTTTGGATTAAACGGATAGCGACCAGCAATATAGGTATTATATTGTTTTACAACATTTTCATTCCATTCAACTTCCATATGTCGAATAGCTTCTTTCTGGACAACATTCCAGGCTTGTTCTGCAAGTTCATCTACCCAACGATTGAGCGGTTCAGGCAATGTTTTAGCCATTTGTGATAGTTCAAATATGGCATCTTTATTATTATCATTGAGTCGCATGGAAACTGCTTTAAGTGCCGCTTTGCCCGGTACTGGAGAGTTTTGTATTCCCAACAAATATCGATGCAAATCATTCAATTTTTGATTGAGATTCTGTAAGTTTTCTCCTTGATTACTGACCAGTATTTCTGTTTGGGGTGTGAATTCTCTATCTAAACGTGTTAATAAACGGTAAGAAGGTTCTGCCATCAAGGCTTTTTGTTTCTCAATAGGTAAGTTTTCATCAATGGATGGAATGACCGTATTATCACGCAAAACTTGTAAGGCACGACGTAAAGGCTGCTCTCCGCTGATGATTTGTTCAAGAGCGATGATTTCATCTTGGATTGAGTCAAATTCACGAATTTCTAAATTACTCATTCCGTTACGCCATTGAGCGATATAATCACTGATATATTGCTCACTGATTTGACGTTGAATTTCTTTACGGTCATTCTCACTATATTGGGTATTTGATGTGAGATTGAGCACCCAAGCATCAAGCAACGTGAGTTCAACTAATTTGTCATTTTGGCGAATAAAATAGTTTAATAATCCTGAACGTGTTAAAAACTGTGGGATTTCTAATTTATCCTCATCAATAGCGGTAAAAACAGTATTAAAACTTGGGCCTATCTGATATTGCAAATTTAAAGGCGCTGAAAGTTCTTGGTTGGCTTTTAGCCGTAATGCCTGGTACACACGTTGATAAAGCGATAACACACTGAGTTCTTTCTGGGCATTTTTAATGGGGATCGCAAAAGGCGTGAAGGCCTTAATCGCAGTCATCAGACCGTTGTCTCGTTCCGCTTTCCAATCCGTGTGTTCAAGCGCATAACGTAAGTGTGCTTTTAATAGCATTTGTTTTTCACGTTGCCCAGTGAAGAGATGGCTCCAATAATTCGCCATAAAGTCTTCAACCATGCCATTATTGCGCCCTGTTTTATCTTCTAACATGCGCATAATGCGTAAAATTTCGAGTTTATCTTCACTGCCCTTATCTGCATTATTAAGTTCAATTAAAAGCCCTGACATAATTGCGGGTAAGAAACGTTCGGTCAGTAATTGCAGATAAACTTGCTCAACTTGTGGGCCGACTTTTTGGCCTTGATACAGCCCCATATCAGAAAACAGCGCATTTTTATCGCGGTGGTTCCCATAGGCAAGTGTCGCTTCACGCAATGGGTTGAGGACGGGAAGTTGTAAGCTACCATCAGTATCTTTTTGGACGTTATTATCTATCGTTCTAAAGGCTTTAACCTCATTAAGCACACTCTCACCGGCGCGGTAGTTTTTATCATAATAGTGATTCCAACCACTCCAAAGCGCAATTAAACCGGCAAAACTGGCCAGTGTTGTGACTAAAAGACGAGAACGGTGTTTTTTGACCCAATATTGATTTTCAGCTGCTAAATTGGGCTCACTGAAAAGGACTTGGTCAAATAAATTATGTGTAAAGTAAGGGTGGCTATCATTGATTGGCCAAGTTGTTAGTGGGGCTGTCGGTAAATGGTATTGCACGGATGCCGTTTGGCTAAAGACATCGTCTATTTGGCCAATCTGTAATGCAGAGGTGAGATAAACACCCCTTAAACAAATGTTATGTTGTTCGTTATTAATCAACAGTGCATTAATTAATGTTATAACGTGGCTCTGTAACCCTTCTATTTGACGTACAAAGCTGAATAAATCACTACGTTGATTACCTTCCGCTCGTTGTAGCATCATTTCAGGTAGTGCGCTATTCATTTGGTTAACCCACTGTAACCAGAAGTGCGTTAAACCCGTCTTCCAATCTTTTTGGGATTTAAGGTCGAAAGAAACACCCAATACTTGGTTACGTTGTTGCGCATCCAATGACTGGTACATTGAATCGAAACCACGTAATAAATCGAGCTTCGTTAATACGATATATAATGGTAGTTGACTATTAAAAGTCATTCTAATTTCTTCAATACGCATTTGCAGGTCGGCAATCAATTGGCTATTTTGCTCTTTCGTATTGGTGAGTAGGGATAAGGTATCTACCGTTAAAATAATCCCGTTCATGGGTTGTCTTGAGCGATTAGTCTTTATCCAATTAAGTAACTCTTCCCACAACCGATGATAGAGTTGAGGTTTCTCATTATGTTCATTTGGTTGAGTCAATAGCTTGCCGTTAGGAACAAAAAGAACGGCACTATCCGTTAACAAGCACTCAATATTTAAAGGCAGCTTTTGTTCATTAACGATATTGTCACTTGGCGCGATATCCAATGGATTCAGCGTATTTTTCAATAAGCTATGTTTTCCGCTTTGGTTTGCACCTAAAACAAAATACCAAGGGCGCAAATAAACAGCCTTAGAATGGCCATTTAGGTGACGAGTAAATTGAGATTTCCAATAGTCTAAATAACGATTTTGGAAGTCAATATCCTGCCTAACGGGGTCAACAACGGCTAACTCAACATCGAGTTTTAACGCTTCAAGTTTTTTTACTCGACGCCATGTAACTAAACCTATCCAACTGACGACAAGCAAAATAATAATTAGCGTAGCAAGCCAGCGTGAGGTGAGTGTACTAAATGGCATTGAGTCTTGATAAGTGAATGTTGGCCCCCACCACCAAATCCACACAATGACGAGCGCAGGGAGTAACGCTAATAAAAATAGGAAAAAGGAGGCAATTTTTGGCCTATCAGCAAAAAACAGTTTTTTTACCGAATTGGTTATGTTTGAAATGGAGAAAAACGGTAATTTCATTATTGTAGATCCCTATCCATAGTCATTGTTGTTTCTGGTATTTTGTCTGTTTTTTGAACGAGTTGTCTTACGAGGCTGGGTTCCCAATCCTCGAGTGAAAAGTGTAAAGTAGCGGTATAAAGTTGCTGATATAAGTGGGCCGCCATATAGCCCATTCCTGAGAGCTCGAATAGTTGCGCTGACAATAATTGCCCATAAAATTTATCTCTAGGCTCTATTGCAGCTACAAGGCTTGATTCAATGAGCTTCAATGCGGCTTCAAGCCCTTGTTGTTCATAGCACAGTAAAACGTCTTGCTGTAATAATGTGGTATTTGAATGAGATAATTGGCCACTCTCTGTTTTGCGACAATCTTCTAACCATTCTTTCACGCTGTCGGGGACGAAAGGGCTCATATCAGAAAAATGCAAGTTGACGAGGTTTGGAAGGCGAGCTAAAAAAAGACGTAACTCTTCTGCGATACCATCCGCGACTTCTGAATAACCCAGTTTAGCTGCTGCTTGTGCTGCGAGCATGTGGCCTTCTAGCCAATAAGGCGATAGTGATAAGCTTTGCTCTACATTATTTAATAGGGAGTTTGATGGTTGAGAAAGTTGGGCTCTGTAATCCATTATGCGATCCATCGAAACCGGCGCTAAGGGGGTTTTACCTTGACGATCGGCTTGGGGCAACATTGTAATGGAATGCCAGATAGCATAACGTCGTAAGCGATAACCAACTGAACTTTCAGGCATTTGTAAACAAATAACTTCTGAAACTTGGAGTAGCGTTTGCTTCCATTGTCTTTCGTCATGCTGATTTATATTGATTGCTGGCATGACAAAGCTATTTGCTGGTGGTTGTACAGTTTCAGTAATAGGCATTGCGGCTTCTTTTGGTGCTGAAGCTAACACTATGGGCTGTTCGCTTTCTTCAATTCGCTGATAACCTCGGCTCAATGCATCAATTTGTTCAGAAAGTTCGGGGCTCTGTTCATGCCAAAATTGAGCTAAATAGGCAAAAGATCCCAGGATATCATCACGCATTTTGCTATTAGCAGAACGGCAAAAAATATCGTTTACTGACTCGAAGCGTTTTATAATTTGGTTCGCTAAGCGTAGCTTGAGCTTAATATTCGTTGGATAGCAGACATGCCAATACTGGCGCGTAAAATCAGAAAGGATCTGCGCTGCTAAAACTAATTCTTTAGGTTCACCTGCATGCTGTAAGGTACGTAATAAGTGAACGATTAAGCGGAAATCCTTTGTCTGTGTTTCAAGCAACCGCAAACACCGACGTTGAATTTCTTTAACATCTAATTGGCTGTGACTGAGAGAGCCGAATTTTATCATTTCACTATCGATATACTCCCAGTCGGGGTCACTATCGTTCACAGCACTACACACCAGCTGTTCATCAAGATGGGCAAGTAACTGTTCTTTCCAAGAATAAGGGGTATTGTTTGTCATTATTTTTACCAGTGGCAAGCGGCTCTTAATGGTTTAATTTCTTGGGACATCCCTGAAATATTGAACGTTAGTTTTTCGTTATTAGTTAATTTTAAAGTCAATTTTTCGCCATTTAATAAACGCTTGATTTCATCTATGCCAGGTAAACCACGGCTTGATTCCAATACATAGCCATTTTCGCGTAAAAACCATTCTGCAGTGAATTGCGTTCTATCAGTCGAGACCATGACACTGCCTGCATCTTGTTTATTGGGTAAAATAATCTGCATACGGGTAATGTTGTCGATGCAGCTCAACATGAGAACAGGGCGCGGAGGTTGAAAACCAATGGCAGGGATAGTCATAATGACGGGGTAATCACCATTTTCAGGTACTGAGACTAAGAAACCCGCACTATTTTCGACACGTTTCATTTCGTGTTCATAAGCTTGGCGCCAAGTTTTCCCCATTTGAGCAATATTAGGTGAAGTATTTGCTGCAGGCGTCGAGGACAGCGCTATTTTGTCATAGCAATCTAAGCGAATAAGCTGAGAAGATTCTAGACGACACTGGGTGAGTTCTTCAGCGATCTTCTGGCTAATATTGCTTTCAGCTTTTCCAGACAAAGCGAAGAAAACTAGCATCAAAGAGCAAAAAAAGAGTTTCAGTATTTTCATTTTATACTCCGTACTTCTTCAATTTATATATCAGCGCACGCTTAGATATGTTGAGGTGTTCTGCCATTGCGTTGATATCTCCCTTTAGCTCACGCCGCTTGTTTAATAAAATTTCTTTTTCATAGCTCTCTACAGCAGCCTCTAAATCATTAATATCTTTTGGGTTATTTGTTATTGGTTCCATACTTGTGATTGATGCCGTTAATATGTTTAAGGCCTCATTGAGGCTTACTTCCTTTTCTTTCTGCAACTGATTGAGATATTGCAAGTGCGAAATTTTTTGTTGCGTATTTGCCAATTCAAGAATGCGTTTTAATTGCTGATGAAAGAGCTCGCAATAAATAGGGAAAATGCCTTGTTCGAAATTTTCTAACTCTTTGGCCTGCCCTAAAAGAATAATGGCACCGCATGGTTTATGGTTCAGATCATGCAGTGGTAAGCTATACAGCCCAGTATTAACAGGAAGCTGCGAAATAAAATCACGTAATGACGCGTTATTAATGTAGCTACCTTGCTGTAAATTCTTCCAAAATGTGGGTTCACCCTTTAATACAAGTTGAATTAAAGGGTGATCGGCATCAGTAATATCAGTGTCTAAAAAATGGCTTTGAACTTGGAGTGAGTGGTCAATGTTCCAGCTTTCTAATCTATTTTCGGTTTTATTGACCAATGAAATAATTAGCCCGCTGAATACGCTACGCGAAAAACTATATGTCAAAAATTGAACGGCTAGCGCTTCTACGTCACGGCACTCAAGAAGAGCAAGTGCATTTTTTAGTCTTGCTTTCATTTTTCTTTGTTAACCTCCGCAATAAATTCATCATTTTCCGTTGTTAAACGAATATGGGAGATGGTTTCATTACGGGCACTGAATTGAAGGAGCAACAAAGAAAGAGGCGGTAATAAGGCACCGTCAATAATTGATTCTAAGATACGAGCACCATTTTCAGCGCGAGAAGCTCGACGTAAAATTTCATTAGGGACGCTATCTTCTAACTGGATTTTTGCATTAAAACGTTGTTTCAATAAGATCATAAGACGCGTCAGCTTACTATCAACAATTTGCCGTAAAATATCAGCCGAAAGAGGTAAATAAGGAACAATTTCCATGCGGGCCAGTAGGGCGGGTTTAAAAAATGTGGTGAGCTCAGGATAAAGTGCATCTTGCAGCTCATCAGGCTTGTCCGCATACGCGGTAATCACATGGTCACCTAAATTAGACGTTAGGAAGAATGCGATATTTTTACAATCAATGACTCGTCCTTCACCATCGGCTATCTCGCCTTTATCAAATGCTTGATAGAACAAATTTAGAACGTCTGGATGGGCTTTTTCGACTTCATCAAGTAGTACAACAGAATAAGGCTTCTGACGAATAGCTTCTGTTAATATCCCCCCCTCACCATAGCCGACATAACCTGGTGGCGAACCGATGAGACGAGATACCGTATGCTTTTCTTGAAACTCAGACATATTAATAGTCGTTAGGTATTGAGTTCCACCAAACATTAATTGTGCAATTTGGATCACGGTTTCTGTTTTACCGACACCACTTGGCCCTGCCAATAAAAATGCACCAAGAGGGCGACCTGGGCGGCGTAAATCAGCGCGTGCCGTTAACAAATGTTTATGTAAGCACTGTATTGCTAATGATTGCCCTTTAATGCTTTCTTCTAAATAGCAGGGAAGGTCTGTAACAATAGATAAAGCATCTTGCGATAATCGGTTTAATGGTACGCCTGTCCATTCTGCGATAACGGCTGCAATTTGTTTTTTATCGACGTGTGGCGAAACAAGCAAATGTGTTTCATGTAGTTGAGCAAGTTGCTGGTCTAATGTTTGCAATTCCTGTTTCAGCTCATCAACTTGGCAAGTTTCTTCAGATTGGGGCTCAGTATTCTCATCGTCTAATAACGTTGAGCGCAAAGTAATAATTTGCGAAACAAGCGCTTGTTGTTGTTCCCATGCTTGTTGTATATCGGAAGCTTTTTGCTCAATCTCATTTGCTTTTGATGCTAATTCCTCAAGGCGTTCTGAGTGATTATCCAAGCCAAGATGATGTTCTCTTTTTAATATCGCTGTCTCCATCTCTATTTGCTGGAGATCTGTTTTTAATGAAGAGAGCATTTTTGGCGGCGAAGATAAATTGATCGCTGCCCTTGCACATGCAGTGTCTAATACGTCAATGGCTTTATCAGGTAATTGACGTCCTGAAATATAACGTTCACTGAGTTCAGCGCTAGCTCGAAGTGCCTCATCATCGATAAAAACATTGTGTGCTTTTTCATAAATAGCGCGTAAACCACGCATAATGATAATTGCGTCTGCAGATGTGGGTTCTTTAACTTGAACTAACTGAAAACGGCGGGCTAGTGCAGCATCTTTTTCGAAGTATTTTTTATACTCACTCCAGGTGGTTGCGGCGATTGTTCTCAATTCACCGCGCGCTAATGCAGGTTTCAATAAATTGGAAACATCTAGGCCACCCTGTTGATTACCTGCACCAATCAATGTGTGCGCTTCATCAATGAATAGAATTATGGGGTGAGGAGATTGAGAAACTTCTTGCATGATGCCTTTAAAGCGTTTCTCAAATTCACCTTTAACCGCTGCACCAGCTTGCAATGCACCTAAATCTAAGGTTAGAAGTTCACATCCTCTTAATTTTTCAGGGATTTCACCGGCGATAATACGCAATGCGAGGCCTTCAATAAGCGCGCTTTTCCCAACGCCTGGTTCCCCAACGACGACAGGGTTATTTTTCCGACGGCGGCAAAGGATATCAATCATAAGGTCGATTTCATGATCGCGACATAAAACAGGGTCGAGCTCATTATTTCGAGCTTGTTCGGTCATGTTTTGCGTAAATTTTGCTAACAATGAGTCCGACGCGATTTTGCCGTTATTTTGAGGTGCTTGTTCGTCAAAAGGCGATTCAGCAGATCCTTCTGTCCACTTATCAAAACTGAGTTTTAATTGCTCTCGATTAACTTGCGAAAGCATGTCTGCAACCGGTTTTGGGAGGTAACGTAACGGCATTTGTAATAATGTGAGAAAGAGAACTCCTGAGCGAAGTTCACTGTGGTTGAATTCTGTTGATGCAAGTAACCAGCTGTCTTTCATCCACTCTACCAATAAAGGAGAGAAGCTCGGATAGCTCTGTGTAATGGCTTGATGAGGTGGAATTTGAATATCTAATAATTCTGACAGCTTATTAATATCCAAAGTGCTCTTCTGGCTGATTAGGCGAATGTCAGTTAATGGCGTTTCAATGAGTTTCTGAAGAAACTGAGCAATCGTAATTTCAGGTTGTTGATGGCTTACACAGTAGGCTGCTGCGCTTTCTAACGCATGCTTAGCAATCGGGTGTAATCGGTTAACAAGTGTTGAGAGATCAATTTGGATCATAATGCGTCCTAGCCGAGTAAAGTATTAAGTTGTTCCACAATTCTGAGTGTTTGGTAATTCAGTTGGGATGAGTAAATCTGATAAATAATAAATGCTAATATTACCGCACCAATGATGATGTAACGTACGCTTAACCGCTTACCTAAACGGTAACGGCTCTGCTTGTTATCCCCTTTTTCAAACAGGATAATCGGTTTTGCATCGCCTTTAAGTTGTTGTATTTGTTTTTGTAAGCGTCTAAGCAAATGGTTGAATTCATCATTTTGCCCCGCAGATACTTTGTAACGACCTCGGTATCCAAGACAGAGACAAAGGTAGATAAACTCAATGAGGTCGAGGTAACGTTTGGGCTCACCTAATAATCTTTCAATTAAGATAAAGACCTTTTCGCCACCCCATGACTCATTATGAAAGTGGACAAGTAATGACTGTTTTACCCAGCCATTTTCTTGATCCCAGCCCAATCCAAGCGCTGTTTCATCAATGAAAGTGCACAAGACATAACGAAACGAAACAATGGCCCCAGGCTCGTAACCTTGTATTTGCAGTTGCTGTTCAATAGACGTGATGTCCATGACCACTTGCTGGTAAAGTTTCTCTGAAAGTGGCGTTTCAGACATCGCTTTCATTCGTAAAACCATACCTAAAAGTGGCGTTGCAGCATCGATCATTGGGTTAATGTTGTTACCCCTAAGTGGGATTTGGTAATTCTTCTGTGAAATACCGCTATCAACATCGTGATTAAGCAAAATATTATCAGTCATAGAGTGCTCCATCTCTTATTGCCCATAACTGAATATCTAAATCAGGGAAATTGCCAGAAACGTGGAAGGCGATATTGCCATCCTGCTGGATCCCCTTCCATTCATTACCTTGTTGATCAAAATGGAAGTAGTTATACCCAGAATGATAAGGTAATTGCCGTGGAGCAGTTGAAAGAGGGGATAAAGGGACTCCCGGTATTTGAACACTGACCAAGCTACGAATATTATTTACCGTGGTCACTTTAGTTTGCTGTGGGAACTGCCGGCGTAGTTGTTCCTGTGGCATCTGTGACTTAACTGCAATAATAAATTCCGCTTTTTGGAGTAGTTGTTTGTCATGAATAGTCGCCACTCGAATACCGTGTTCTTGGATTTGTAACGGAATAGGAATTGCACGCGGCGTCAAGACAACACTTAATGCTTCACGGATACTTTTTATTAATGGGAGAAAACTATCTGTTAAATCAAAGTGCTTATATTTTGCAATGGTATCGGGTAAGCGAGACGAATTCGTGAATGTTTGTAGCTCGCCACAAAGTTCCAATAAATCCCGAAAAAGCTTTTCAGGGTGAATGACTGGCTCTTGCGCATAATGTGAATAAAGTGGATAGGTACGGTTGAGTACTTGTAGCATCATAAATTCAGCGACATCCGCAACACCTTGCTGGCCAGGGGCACCAATTCGGGAGGCTATTTGTTTACCTCGTTCATACAAAGTGCCTTCAATCTCAGTAAGAAATTCATTGAGTAATAGCGATGCCCGAATATTCAGGAGGCTTGGAATATAATCGTTATCAAGCGTTAAGCTTCCGTTGGCATTACGTTCTCTAATACGGCATATGGGCAATGCCACGTAAGCGTCTAAGCCACTTTTACCTTGCTTGAGGATAGGGTTTAATCGTGCAACGTGGATAGTACTTAAATCACCATTTTCAGTATGTAAATCACGAACATTTTCTGTACTTTCACTATAACGTGAAAGTAAACGGCTCCCATTATGCTCATTTGAGATTTCACCAACGTTCCCATTAGCTAAAGGAAAGGCAAGGTAGATGACATTACTATCACTATCAGTAATGTTTTTTATATCAATTGGTTGTGGTGATAAATCTTGGTTTGGAATAGAGAAAATTGTGCCGTCTGGCATAACGCCAGAAGCTTCTTGAATACCAATACGACCTAACGAATATAAATCGTTACTTAACGATAACGTACTGAATCCCCAAAAATGAGAGATAAAGCTCTTTAAAATACTTTCAGTAACGTAATCTTGATGACGTTGCTGTTGCTGAAAATGTTGAGGTTTGATAAATAGCCCTTCACGCCAAATTACTCTATTTTTAGTCGACATATTAATCATCCTCTTCTTGTCTAAATTCGATTTCGTTTTCTCTAATGTGAGCTAAAATAAAGTAGTGTCGTCCTTTTCCTCGGGCTTTAACTATTTTTTTCCATTCCGCATTATCAGGGTCTGAATAATAGGCAATAATGCCGATATAACGATTAGATGCCTGTAGTGTCATCGTCGGGAAGGGCTTATATTGGCCCGGCAAGATAGTGTAATCTTGGTGGTCTATATAATTTTTCTTCAGAACTTTCTCTAAGTCCCCATCTTTAGCTTCTATCTGGTCATGATCTAAAGAGCCAAATAAAGAATCTTCATTAAGATAAACAATTTGGATATTTATCGGTGCAGCTTCATCTTCCTGATTAGGATTAATATAGGGTTCAGCGAGGATGGTTAAATCAACAGTGGATGGCTGATCTTTTGGATAGCCAACGGGAATCGACGGGTCCAATAGAATTTGCCCCACTTTTGACGCTGTCTGTAACGTTTTACTGCACCCACTCAAAATGAAAAATGAGGCAAATAACAGTAACACTGAGAAAGTTCTAAGCTGCATTTTAAGCTTCCTCTAGGCCTTTTCTTAATGCTCGGTCATAAGCATGGGAATAAACTTCATAGAATAATTTTTCAAAACCCTGCTGCCGCGATGAAGAAAGCTCTTTGTAATAGTTACTGTACATTTCCCATGCCCAGCCATCAGTCATTGGCGTGTTATCTGAAGCACGTCGGTATTGGGAAAAACGGTTTAATAAATGTTCTGGAGAAAAAGCCGCAAGCATTGTTGCTAAAGCTGTCGATATCGCTTCTTGATTTGCATGGTAATGTAACTGCATATTGTGCAGACTTTCAGTGACGGCGGAAGGTGCTGAAAGGTGAACAGGGCTACGTTCATCTGTAAACATCAATTTCATCGTATCTTCATAACTACTGTTTAGACGTAGCGGGTTATCTTCAATAGGGCGAAGTTGCTTATCCTGTAAACTCTCCTGCTGTTGCTGCAAAGCGAGTAAACCTTCAACAGCAGCTTTCATTGTTTTACCGAGCTCTATGAGAAAGTCATTAGCTTGTTGAGAGCTCGCTAAATTAAGATGGATACCTAAACCATTCATGAGAGGGTTAATGGCAACATGATCAATATCGGTCATGTGTTCATCTTCGAAAGGTGTAATTTTGGGTAAATCAATAAATTCTTGTACCATGGTATTCTCTTGATTATCTGATATCGCAAGGGCAGGTGAATAAGAGAGTGGGTCACTCAATAAAGAAGGTTCTGAGACGACGGATTGACTCTTAGAAATTAAACTGAGATTTTCATTTTCTAGCGCTTGTAAGGGATCTGTAGTGAGAGCACCTTGAACAGTTGGAACAAATGGGGACTCTTTGTTTTCATTATTTACCGTATCAATATCAAATAATGAATCTAAAGGATTATGATCTTTTGCAACAATAGATTGCGGTGTCGCTGCCATCATATTTTGTACAGGCTGCCCAGTTAAACTAATATTGGTTGTAATAACCAGTTTGCCCACTCTAATTTGATCTCCTTGGGCAAGCTTCACCGCATCAAGATGTAACGGTATAATCGCGTGATTAATGTAAACAGAGCCTGAGTTTACTTTTAAGCAAAAATGCTGATCTTTCCAGAAAACAGTAAACTGGCTGGCAGAGATAGCACCATCACCGTCTTGAATTTTCCAGTCACATTGATTGCCACTACCAATTAGGCCGCCATGTTGGGTCAATGTTGCACTCGGTAGGTAACCACTTTCTAGTTGTTCACTATTCGTTATGCTAAATGAAATTGTTGGCTGATGTTTATCCATGTCTTTTATTCCAATACCGTAATGGTGACACTTGGCTTTTTAGCCGGTTTCCCTAAAAAGCTTTGCCAACCTAATTGGTTATGATTTTTTTTACCTAAACAGAAACCTTCAGCTTGATCTTCGGCAATACTAAGACGTAAATCCCAAGCTAATTGCTCATGAAAAATGTAAGAAACGAAGGCGACGAGAGGAGCGAAATCACTACCGTTAGGTAAAAAACGCATATAACGCTCTATAGTTAACTCACTGATTTCTATAGTGCATTTTCCGTTGCAATCATGTATATGAGATCCAAGACTAAAATTTTCACCTAATAACATTCGAGGGCGAGATTTTTGTCCCGGTTGATGAGAAATAATACCTAACTTATTTTGTTGTGATTCTGGGATAGGAACACGGCGCGTTTCCCAACCAATAACCGATACATTTTCTAAGTCAAAACAATGGGATATTAGACTGCTAATGACATCTGCTGAACGGCTCGGACTCGCTAAAAGCCCTGCATAAGCGAGCATTTTGCTGTGATTGATTTTAATCCGTCCGCGATTAACTCCATTTCCTAAACCAACAAGAGAAAACATATATTGGGAGAAGGAATCTTGGCCTTCATTCTCAAAACAGATGTAGTAGCGATATTTTCGCCAGATACGATAGAGCAATGAGAGCAATCGATGATTAAAGATATTTAAAAAATCAGAAATCCCTGGGATTTGCTGTGCATCTTCCCAAGCAAATTCATCAAGGTAATAACCAGGAAGTGGTGACTGGCTTCCTTGTAGCCCGAGAAAAGCAACTTCTAGCTCATATTGATGAGTGGCATTTTTTTCAAAAGACACGACATCTCTCGTTGGGAACGCAACATTAGAGTGTGATTTAAAGCGAATAATATCGCTACTATCACGAGTGATATCCATGTTTTGATGAATCATTTTATTTAATAATTCAACAAGTTGATAAAAATTATACTCTGTAACCGATGGGCCAGCTTGTTCCAGCCAGCGATCGATTATTTCAGTATGTGCTGGTTGATTTGTGCTGGCCACTGATAAATTTCCTTATTATCAAGGTTAAGAACCTCTAACTCATGGAACATATTAATGCTGGTATACAAGGTAAAAAATTGAGCAATAACAGTGCAAAACAAGAACAAGCTTCCCTCAGAAAGAAAAGCGTTCTGACGTACTACCAAGGTTGTTTTTAAACCACGAACTGGCAGCCCTTTGTAGATACGTTCGATATGCTCTGAATGTAAATCAACTAATGCATCTAAACGCTTTTGGGATTGCCTTGCGGTCTGCTTGTCATAAACTGAAGGTAAATCATAAAGTTGTAATATTTTTTTTAATGAATCTAGGTTCAGTAAAGATTGATAATTTAGGGATAAATTAGTTAGTTCTGACCAATACAACGTTTTATCGAGCAGTGGGTATAAGGGAACTGTTGGTTTGAATAAATTTTTAGCTGATAAAGGCCCATAAGGCATAAATGAACGGTCTAAATCAATTGAGCGTGTAGATAACTGGGATGCGATATAGCGATTAGTACAATTGAGCGAAATCGAAACCGTTTCTTCGCATTGTTGTAATTGGTGTTCGTGTTGACGAACAAAAGAAAGCCGATGGGCGTAACCATAGGTACGCTCTTTTTGAGTTATTTTTAAACGATAATATCCATCATTTTGCTCGTGATGGTTTTGATGATAAAAACTTTCAAATGCGGTATAGGTGACCGGGTAAGCTTTAGCTTCAGATGGATAGCGTAATCCATAAACTTCATTAACGGAAAAAATATCAAAACAGTGGGCGTATTGGTAATTAGGGCTTAATACATATTCCTCATCTTTTCCTGTGAGATTGATTGCTTCACTGTCAGCACGGAATAAATTCACTATGGGAGTGCAATTCAGTTTAATACTATCGTTATGAAGAATAACCCCATCGGGGATTTCTTTATTAAAGTTAATAACAAGTTTGAATTGCTTGGTTTGGATAGCTAAGGGAATATCATCCATTCCTTGAATATCCAAAAATAGAAAGGCTTCAGGAAAACAGAAAAACTCTTGTAAGATGCGGTAGCCATCATAACTATTTTTTGGGTAAGGGAGTAATGCATCCTGTTTTTGAAAACCTACAGGTTTCACTGCAAACTGGTTAAGTGGCAATACATGCTCATCTGTGACTAGTGAGGCATTCTGTATATGCTGACTTAATAAAAAATAAAGCTGATTTGTTGTAAATGGAGAACCATTTAAATAAAAACATAATTTATTTAAACCAATGTTTGCGAGAGGTTGTATTCCATCCAATTCAAATGTTATTTCAATGGCGGTTGTTCTTTGTAAAGTTTGCGTAATTTTCGCTGGTATTAACCAGAGATCACGACTTTGGCTAAATCGACATTGAAATAAAGTTTCTTGGTTGGTATTTTCATTTTGTACATAAATAGGTGTTGCATTAAAGAGTTGGCCTGCTGAAATTTTTATCGCGTGGTGGCATTCAGAATAATTAGGCTGGTATTCAACAATTGTCATACTAGGCACAGGACGTGCGTAATTTGGCCATAGCATATTTGCTAAGCTATTGGTTAATTCAGGGAATTGCCTATCGATTTGCTGCCGTAAATTACCCGATAAATATGATAATCCGTCGATAATACGGGCACTATCAGGATCTTGAATTTTATTGGATAACAGATTAACAAGCTGCGGTTTTTCTTGCGCAACTTGTTCTGCCAAATCCTTTAAGTATTCTGATTCATTCGTAAAATAGTTTTTTGATGACATAAGAGTGTTACTTTAACTGATATCTACGATTACTATCCAAATACATATTAAACTCAATGAGTTGCTGTTGATTATCTAAGTCAATACAAGCATTAATACTGAATTGTAAAGATAAACTATCTGCATCATTTTCAATGAATTGCACATCAACACTTGTGATCCTAGGTTCATAAGTGAGGATACAACTTGCAATGCTATTCTCTAATTCGGTTTTAAAATCAACCGCAGATTGAGTCGCATCATTTAAATCAGGTATCCCTAGACATGGTGAGCCTTGGCAACCATTCGGCCGACTATTCAGGACATAATTTAAATTTTGTTTAATTGATTCAATGAGTGTATTTGTGCGTGAACGAGAGGAAAAACTCGCATTTTTCCTCTTAATTCGATCGAATAAGCTGGCTCCGCTGTTAGGGGACCAGCCATGATTGAATGACATCACTGTTACTCTTTATCAAGGCGACCAACAAGTGATAATTCAAAGTTTGCGCCCATATATTTGAAGTGTGGACGAACTTGAATTGCGACTTGATACCAACCTGGATCACCTTCAACATCAAGCACTTTAATTTCAGCTGAACGAAGAGGGCGTTTACTACGAACATCTGCTGGCGGGTTTTCTTGGTCCGCAACATATTGTTTAAGCCAGATATTCAGTTCACGCTCAAGGTCTTGGCGCTCTTTCCAAGAGCCAATTTGCTCACGTTGTAGCACTTTAATGTAATGAGCTAATCGGTTGATAATAAACATGTATGGCAGCTGGGTTCCTAACTTATAGTTAGTTTCTGCCATTTTACCCTCTGGGGTATTTGGGAAGGTTTTGGCTTTTTGAACTGAGTTTGCAGAGAAGAATGCCGCGTTATCACTACCTTTACGCATTGTTAGGGTAATAAAGCCTTCTTCTGCCAGTTCAAATTCTCTACGATCAGTAACTAAAACTTCGGTTGGTATTTTAGTTTGTAACTCACCCATCGCTTCGAACATGTGTACAGGGAGGTCATTGACGGTACCGCCACTTTGTGGGCCAATAATATTTGGGCACCAACGGTATTGTGCAAAACTATCATTGATACAGCTTGCGAGTAAGAATGCGGTATTACCCCATAAGTAGTGCTCATGGTCTTGTTTAACATTTTCGGAATAGTTAAACATTTTCACTGGGTTTTCTGTTGGGGAGTATGGTAAGCGTAATAAGAAACGTGGTGCCGTTAATCCTAAGTAACGCGAATCCTCTGCTTCTCTCAGAGAGCGCCACTTCGTATGTGCAGGGCCTTCGAAGACAGATTTAAGATCTTTAATCGCAGGTAATTCAGCATAACTATTAATGCCGAAGAAATTAGGGGAAACAGATGATAAGAATGGCGCATGTGCCATCGCTCCGACAGTGCTGACATATTGCATTAACTTCATATCAGGCGCTGTGTTGTTAAATGCATAGTTCCCAACAATTGCTGCAACTGGCTCGCCGCCAAATTGTCCATAACCTGAAGAATAAACGTGCTGATAAAAACCAGACTGAACAATTTCAGGAGAAAATTCAAAATCTTCTAATAACTCTTCTTTTGTTGCATGAAGAATATTGATTTTGATATTTTCTCTAAAATCAGTACGGTCAACGAGTAATTTCAGGGAGCGCCATGATGCTTCAATTTCTTGAAATTTAGGCGCGTGAATAATTTCATCAACTTGGGCGCTTAGTTTGTTATCAAGCTCAACCAGCATTTTATCAATTAATAATCTATTGATTTGTTGGTCTTCTGATTCATTTGCGAAAAGATTACTAATGAAAGCTGCAACGCCTTGCTTTGCAATATCATACGCTTCAGTCTCAGGTGACATACGTGACTGAGCCATGATTTCATCTAAAAGAGAGCCGTTAGATGCTGGGGCTTGTTGGCCTAGAGCTTCTGTATTTAGTGACATGAAATAATCCTCTATAAACATTATTTTTGATTAGCGGCAATATCGAGTTCTTTTAGAAGTTGTTCGCGTGTTTCTTTATTTTCAAGTAATTCTTGAAGACGCTTTCTAAAAGCAGGGACATTGCCTAGAGGACCTTTTAATGCAACTAAAGCTTCTCGTAATTCAAGAAGTTTGTTTAACTCAGGAACTTGGCGAGCAATATTATCTGGTGAAAAATCTTGCAGAGATTTTACATCTAGATTGACATTAAGCTCAGAATCATTGGTGTTTTCAAGTGTATTACGGACGTTGATATTTAAATTAATACCTGCACTTTCCATAACTGAATTGAAATTGTTTTGATTAATTGAAATTGCTTTTCGTTCTTCTATTGGGGTATCTTCAGTTTTACCTGTCATATCACCCACAATCAGCATATTTAAAGGAAGTTCAACTTCAGCCTGAGCTCCACCTGTATTAGGTGTATATTTGATATTAATTCTTTCTTTAGGGGCAACACTACCGAGATTTTTCTTACTCATTTAAGTGAATCTCCTTGTATGAGTATACGATAACTTCATTCCATAAATTCAAATGCCTAAATTAAAAATTAATAATAAATTTAGAGCATACAGTTCCCTACACAGAACAGATTCTATGTTAAGAATTTTTTTCCCAGAAAGGTGTTTAAACTATCAAATTTTTATGTTGTATTTTTTAGTTTGTTAATAATATACAAATTTAACTTAGGATCAACATGTAAATTGTTATTTGAATATAATTTCGTGATATTTAGTTTGAAATGTATTCTATTTTCATGGGGTATTTTAGTTGAAAATTTTACTCATAATCTAATAATGCGTATTCATAGTGTATATGGCGATTTTTTTATCAGAATAATGATAAGTATAAGTATTTTTGCACGCTAGATAAATCTTGTTTAAGAAAATTAAGTATGAAAAGTCTGTGATGTAAATCAATTTTTTACAGCATGTAACATATTCATATATTTTTCTTACATAATTTAATTTGATTATCTATTTAATTTTATTAAAGAGAAATGAGATTTATTTTTTTACAAAATTAATATGAAATTTATAGGGGGATCATCTTATGTTTTTATATGAAAAGTTTGAAAATGAACGGAAGTATTAATGTTGACATGATGAAGTCATAATTACCTCTTGATTGAGTAAGAAATGAAATTGTAAATCACATAAATTAGGATGATTGGGAAACTCTATGAGGTAAAAGACAAATTTCAACAAGTTATAAAAATAAATATTTTATTATTTGTAACAAACCCTATTCAGCCAATGGAAGAGCCTGGACTATAAATTCAATAACTCTTTTTTTTTTAACACCTTAAGGTAAATTTATTATCACAAATGATTATCATAATCATTTGTGGGCAATGTATCAGTTCTATTATTGTAGTTGTCGGCTTCATTAAAATGGAAAAATTTCAAAGTGAATGATAAGCCGAAGGTTTCCTATCTATTAGCTAGCAGGAACATAATTAGTAACTTGTTGAAATTGTTTTATAAAGATAATATTTAATATCTTAATGCCATGGATTTTATCAAGATGAATAAATTATTAGTTCCAGTTTTTTGTATTGTTTCTTTATCTGGATGTGCAGTGACTGAGTATAACTATGTTCCTGAATCACAGAAAATTAGTGAACCCCGAATAGGTCAGGTGAACCATATTACAGTAGGGCAACCCTTAGTAAGAGAAGGCAACATTAGCGAAATAGACGGAATTAAAATATTAAACCCTGTGCAGATAGATTTGGCTTACAAAATTATTCCAGGTGTATTCAAAAAAGTGGGGTCAAGTGATAAAGGCGATTTTTATATGCCAGACCAAATAGTTGACTCTGGTTCGGTCGTTGTTGAGGTTTTAGGGCAGCCTTGGAATTCACTTTTAATTAAAAAAGACTCTACTCCTAATGAGATTTGTATCGTAACAGATGTTAATGTTGCTGTTTGTAGTGATAAAGCACAAATCGAACAAGTAAAACTAAATAATACTGATGGTAACTCATTTGAAGAAGCCTTAATTTTCAATGGGATAAATGGCCATGTTGTTGATGTTAGTTATCAGAAAATAGGTTCGAATATTGAGAATCAAGGGTTTGGCGATACTATTCAGTATAACCTCAAGAATAGCGATATTATTTCTTATCGAAATGTAAAATTAAAAGTTATCGATAGTTCAGAAAACTCATTAACCTATACAGTGATAAGTAATTTTTCTGAAAACTAATGTGATGAACATTAATTAACCAATTGAAAAACAGCGTTAAACTAAATTTAATCTCTAGTTAAGCGCTGTCGCAACATTTTTTCTCCTTTTATCCACATTCTAACTTCAAAATATTTGGATCACATCGACAATTGTAGAATATTGTCTTTTTAGCATACGTTACATACTCTAAGTTAAATTGATTTAATTTAGAGGGCGTTATTTATGATGAATATCCAATCTGATCACCATAGCTTTTTTATTTTATCTGATGACAAGCAAACTCGCATTGCTGAGATAACCTTTGTTTATACTGGCGATGAGCTGGTGATTATTGACCATACAGTGGTTGATGAAAGCTTAAAAGGACAAGGCATTGCAAAGTTACTAGTTGCTAAGGTTGTTGAGCGAATGAGAGAGGAGGGTCGAAAAATTATTCCGTTATGCCCTTTTGCAAAAGCAATATTCGATAGAACACCTGAATACAATGATATCCGCCAATAATATTTACTAATTACTGATGAGGTCAGCATGAGTATTCAAAATAATGATAAAATACTTAATTTACAGTTAATTACAGCACGCTCAAAAGATGTTGGTGGGCTTCCTGTTGCACGAGTTTTACCGACAAGAGAACGTAGACTAATAGGTGCTTGGTGCTTTCTTGACCATGCTGGACCTACGGTTTTTAAAGGAGATTCAGAGGGAATGAAGGTATCACCTCACCCTCATACCGCTTTACAAACATTCACTTGGATGATTGAAGGTGAAGTATTACATCGAGATAGTCTTGGTTATGAACAGGTTATTCGGCCAGGACAGGTCAATTTAATGACGGCAGGTTATGGGATCAGCCATTCCGAAGATACCTACGGAGAAAGTCGCCAATTACATGCTGTACAACTGTGGATCGCTTTACCGGAAGCAGTTAAAGATATTTCTCCACGTTTTGACCATTATCCTACGCTACCTCGATGGTCTGAAGGAGAAATGCATTTCAACTTATTAGTTGGGGAATATGGTACTTATAAAGCACCAACACTGACATTTTCCCCTTTGGTCGGGCTCGATATTATTGCTAAGAAAACCGCTCGACAAGTTTTAACGTTATGCTCTGAATTTGAATACGGTATTTTTGTTGTAAGTGGAAGTGCCGTTATTGAAGGGCAGCAAGTGAATAGTAATGAATTAATTTATTTAGGCAAAAGTATCACTGAAATTTCTGTAGAGCTAGCTTCAGATAGTCATATTTTATTGCTCGGTGGTGAGCCTTTAAATGAATCTGTACTAATGTGGTGGAATTTTATTGGTCGAACTAAAGCTGATATTCATGCTGCTGTTGAGGAATGGAACCAAGGAAACCCACGTTTTGGCCGTGTTTTTAATGATGAACGCAACCCTACACTGGCTCCAATTATGCCATAATCAATTTAAGTAACTTCTTTGTTATTTATTTTAAGCAAACCGAGAATGGCCTTAAATTTAATTTAAGGCTCGTTTTTAGTACTAAGTTTATGAGTTCATAACCTGACTTTTATCGAAAAACTGATAATATGTATACAAAAGGCTATTTTTAAGTCAAAACAAGCCGTAGCCGTTAGAGGTAGACGATAAAAATGAGTAAAAAATACCTATTGGGAATCATTTATTTAAGTTTATTCCCTGTTTCTTTTGCATCATTAGCGTTTCAAGAACAGCAATATAACCCAGTGGTGTTTAATCTGGCTCAGCTTTATGATTTCAATCCTGTTAGAGGTGCTGTTAAGCAAATAAAATCAGTTGTTTATAATGAGGATAAATCAATTAATTATGAATCAATGTTAAAAATTGGTCATGATGGTTGTGTGGAAAGTTTTTCTTTTGATCAAAAGAAAGATGAGTATTTAAATGGTGCTCATAACTATCTTTTTGTAAAGCGAGTTAAAAATAAATTGATTGGTCGAGATGTTAGTGGGCCTGTCGAAATGGTGATAGGTGATAACTGTCAAATAATGTCTAAAAAAGATTCGAATGGTGAATTAATCTACCAATATAACCAAGATGGCATTATTGCTGGCTCACTGCTTGCTGACACGAAAAAACAATATAGCAAAAATGATTATAATGAATTTAAACTTCCAACAACGATAAAATATTTTAAAGATAATGCAATCATATCAGAGACTATAGTAACTTATGGGAAAGATATGAGTAAGCCGTTTGATCACATGATGGACATACGCGCGTTGGGGCAAACAATATTACTCGTCAATTCTAAGTGTGATTATAACGCTAAGAATATTGCCTATAAATGTGACTTTATTTTAAGTCTTAATTCGAATGGCAATGAGATTAAACTACTAAAAAACAGTACTACTGAAGTCGACTTTTATTAAGTATAGGAGATATTCAATGGCTATTTCTGCAAGAAACCAATTGTCAGGTGTTGTTGATTCAATTGTAATGGGAGCGGTAAATGATGAAGTTATACTCGATTTAGGTCATGGTGAAAGCATTGCGGCAGTGATTACCAAAAATAGTACTAAACAACTCGGTTTAGAAAAAGGTAAACTGGCGACAGCAGTAATAAAAGCGCCTTGGGTTGTATTAGTATCTAACGCTGAAGAGTATAATTTCTCTGCTCGTAATCAATTTAATGGTGTAATTGAATCCATTGAAAAAGGAAGCGTTAATTCTGTGGTAAATTTAAAAACCACTGCAGGAACTTTGTTATCTGCGGTGGTGACAAATAATAGTACCGTAGAGTTGGGGTTAAATGTTAAAAGTAAAGTGACTGCGATTATCAAAGCTTCTAGTGTTATTTTGGCAACTAAGAAGTAGTGCAAAATATTGAAGGGCTGTCATGGCAGCCTTTTGTAATTCGTTTGTAATCATGACGCGCTTTCTAGGTCAATAATTTTAATGTGTTTACCTTTAAGTTCAATAAGTTTCCTTTCAATTAATTTCACTAGTGTACGGTTTAATTGCCTGACAGATACACCGAGCATAGCAGCTAATGAATCGCGATTTTCCAATTTAAATTCAGAACCATACTGGCTTTCGGCAAAAATTAAATAGCGCCTCAATTTATATTCAGCAGAGAATGAAGAGGAAGAGTGTAGCTGTGATGCATTAAAAAGCTTTTTGCTAAGATGTTGACAGATAAACTGTAAAAAAATAGGGGAGTTAAGCTCTTTTTTCTGAATAACCTGTAACGGAAATGCCAGTAAATAACACTCAGTAATTGCCTGTATTGTACTATAGATACGGTTTTTTTTGCTGTCATTATTCTGAAATAACTCTAAATCACCAATAACTGAAAAGGCATTTTCAAATGAAAAAATAACATGTTCACCGTTTATTTCATAACGTTCAACCTGTAGTTTTCCCGCAACAAGAAAGTAAATAAAATTAATTTTGTCATTTTGTGATATTAAGTATTCAGACGTATCTATTTTAAGCAGTTTTGCAGACTTTATTGTTTCCTCAGATAGAATTTTATCAAGCTGATAGAGAGTAAAATATTCTTCAATTTTTTCAGAAGAGGTAATTTTTTTCACTATTTATTCTCTCAGTATGGGTCTTTTCGGAGAACAGTATGACATAAATTGGTGTATGCAATAAAGGACATATGTCCTTTTTAAAATGGCAATAACTCTGCAAGCTTATTCAAAAATAACTCGCAGGATACTAACATGAAAGCGTCTTTAAAACCTTTAAGCGGATTTACTAAAAGTATAAAAACAGCAATTAACGCTATGCCAAAAGTGGAACTACATGTGCATTTAGATACGTGTTTAAGTTTTTCTTATGTTAAACAAGCTATTCCGACACTCACGTTTAATGAATTCAAACAAGGTTTTATTGCGCCAACGAGATGCGAGGATCTTGGCGATTTTCTACGTTGTATTGAACCGCAACTTAATATATTACAGACAAAATCTGCAATTGTGCTGGCTGTTGATGATTTGTTTGAGCAATTCAAAATGGATAATGTGATTTATGCCGAAATTCGGTTTGCTCCTTTATTACATACTCAGCAAGGCCTTTCAAGCCGAGAAGTTGTTGATATAACATTAGATGCGATTAATTCAGCAGTTAAAAAGTATGAAATAGAAGCGGGCTTGATTTTGTGTACCTTGAGGCATTTTACTGCCTCTCAAAGTCTTGAAACGGCAAAGTTAGTTGTGGAGTATCAATATCGTGGTGTTGTAGCACTAGATTTAGCAGCAGATGAGGCCCGTTTTTCACTAGGTAATCATGAAATGGCATTTAAGTATGTCAGGGAACATGGAGGGAATGTTATCGCACATGCTGGTGAGGCTTTAGGCTATGAAAGTGTGATTGAAACATTGGATATATTAAAAGTGTCACGTATTGGACATGGGGTAAGAAGTATTGAAAATTCAAATACGATTAAAAAGCTCAAAGCGTTAAATGTATTACTTGAAGTTTGCCCAAGTTGCAATTTAGTGTGCAATGTCTTTGACAGTATTGAAAACCATCCTATTAATGAGTTGAAGAAGCAGGGCGTTAAATTAAATATAAATACTGATGCGCGAACAGTGGCGAATGTAACATTAAATAAAGAATACCAATTATTGCATGATATATTTGGTTGGGGTATTGCTGATTTTACTGAGTGTAATATAAATGCATTACAGGCAAGCTTTATTGAGGAAGAAAAAAAAGCCCTATTGATTAAAAAGGTATTAAATCAATAGGGTAGAATGAAAGAGAAGGAGGATTTTATCTTCCTTCTCCGATTAGTATCAGATAATAATGAGCATAAATTAAAATTTGCCACATTACGATTGACTGAGACTTATCCTATGCTCATTATTAGGATAAAATATAATGTAATTAAAAACCAATCATATTATATTTTGATTTTACACTATTTTTGCAATATGGTGATATAATTGAAATTAGAAAAATATTTTCTAATTTATAGAATAATAAAGATTAAATTCTAACTTAGAATTATGTTATAAATAGATGAGTTGAAGTTATCTATTTATAACAGGATGAGCTTATGCCAGAAATAAGAATTGTTGCGACAGTAATTGCAAAAGATAATGAAGTCGAATTTGTGAAAGCAGCAACTAAATCAATCGTTGAGCCAAGTAATAGGGATGAAGGTTGTCTTCAATATGAATTACATCAAGATAATGCTAATCCAAATATTTTTATTTTCTTTGAAATTTGGAAGGATCAGGAGTCATTAGATAAACATAATGTTACAAAGCATTTGCAAGATTTTATTAAGAAGATAGAAGGTAAAGTCGATTCATTAGATGTGAAATTAATAAGTAAAATTGCATAATGTTAATTAATGATTACTAAATAATAATAAAAAGGAATACAAATGTATTCCTTTTTGAATATGGATTAATTAAAAATTTCAGTGAGATGTATTTTATAATCATTGATATATTTTTCAATATTAGGTTCTTTGATCACGTCGTTAACCATAAAGGTTGGGAATTTTTTCAATCCGAGAAATTGTTGTGATTTATGAAAGGCAAAATAGACACCATCTACACCTCGACCGTCAAAAAATTATCAAATTCATCAAATGCATCGATAGGGGCATTCCAAGTCACTGAAAGAATATACTTTTTCCATGAAGTAGGCCCCCGGTACCATATTGCTTGCTTGGATTTTGGCGGGTACGGCCATCATTTGCATATAAATGACCGTGACGGAGAGTATAAACGTCATCCATATATTTTGTTACCGTCCAAGGCATCATCATCCACCAGCCAGGTATTTGGTAAATAATCGCATCTGCCTAAAGAAACTTTTTAACCTCATTCTCCTCAGCAGTTAGGTCAATTTGCCTTGTGGTACGGTTAAGTAAATTGACACCTAGTTTTCTTCCAGTTTTTTGACGATTCGGCTTACCGAGGAATTTGCTAAATTAAGTTTATCAGCCGCTTTACTAAAACTTTTTTGTTCTACCACTTCAATAAATACACGGGCTTCTTCAGATGTTGCTCTCATAATAATTTTGTTAGCCAATAAGGTGATAGAAAAGGTGGTTATTATAATAACAAAGATAGACATTAAAATTTAAACTAAAAGTTTTAAAAGATGGAGTTTTATTAGGCTTTTAACCTAATCATATTGGAGTCTGATCTATCGCTTTTCTTAAAAGAACTTTTAATGCTTCTATTTTGTTAAATTTTGACAAAAATCTTACAAATTATAGAATAAGAAGGAATTGGTCATAGGACTCGTAAGCGTTTACGTTAACCAACGCATATAACTTTTGGCCACACATAGGTTATGTGCTTTGTGTGTCTGTTAACCTTGGAGTTTTTTTATGCCACATCGAGACCGTAATTATATTTTAGGTATCCCAAAGTTACCTGCTCGAGCGATGATTTTTCTTGTTCCTTTCTTTTTATCCCTTGTCATGAGTGGAATTGTTTCGCTGATTAGTACCATAAGAGCCTTGGGCTTCACGAGTGACGTGTTTTCACCCTGGTTGAGCTCGTGGATGCTTTCTTGGATGATAGCTTTCCCAACCGTATTTTTTGTTTTACCAATTGCAAGGCGTATTTCATTGATGTTAGTGAAAACCACATAACCGTGTTGATAAAAGTTGCTAATATAATAGTGAATTTATGGGTATTATTTTGAATGGGTTGCTATGTCGATAAAAATTATTGGTTTGTTCTTTATCACAGCGTTGGCTGAAATTGCAGGCTGTTACTTTCCTTATCTTTGGATGAAAAAGCAAGGTGGGGCTTGGCTATTGATCCCGGCAGCCTTAAGTTTAATGCTATTTGTCTGGTTACTCACATTACACCCAGAGGCAAGCGGACGAATTTATGCGACTTATGGTGGAATTTATATTGTCACGGCATTAGCTTGGCTAAAAGTGGTTGATGGTGTTTCTCTTACCGTGACTGACTGGGTTGGTGCTTTAGTCGTACTGATCGGAGCCGGTATCATTATTAGTGGTTGGAAATAGAATTCAGTGTTATCACGTCACCTTAAAAAATTAATTATTTATTTTAAAGTGACGTGGAATTTAAGCCGACAACAGAATTATTCCTTTATGTGGATTTCAGTAAATGATTACTAAATCCATAGTTAAATTTTAAATTAAATACAAGGGTTATTCTTTTCTAAGAAATAACATTATTTTCTTTTACGAAATGTTAATTGAAATGATGTTTAACTTAAATTTTTAAAATGTAACATTTGATCCAAATCAATTTAACAATAAATACTCTATTGGTAGTAATTTTAATTGATGTTTAACTACTCAGTTAATATTAATTAAACTTTTATTTTCACTTTCATTGATTTTAGGCAATATCTAATCATATTAGGCTGCTATTCTCTCACCGATTTATACAAAAAATATAAAGAGGTAGCAATGAACGTTAGTCGCAGAAAGTTTTTTAAAATCTGCGCTGGCGGGATGGCAGGTACAACTGTAGCTGCGTTAGGTTTTATGCCTGGAATGGCAATAGCTAATGTACGTGAATATAAATTACTTCGTTCTAAAGAGACGCGTAATACCTGTACTTACTGTTCTGTCGGTTGTGGATTACTAATATATAGCATGGGCGATGGCGCCATGAATGCTAAGTCCGCGATATTCCATGTCGAAGGTGACTCAGACCACCCGGTAAACCGTGGTGCTTTATGCCCTAAAGGGGCTGGCCTACTCGATTATATCCAAAGCGAAAATCGTTTACGTTATCCTGAATATAGAGCACCAGGCTCTGATAAATGGGAACGCATTAGTTGGGATGATGCTTTCACACGCATTGCACGCTTAATGAAAGATGACCGCGATGCAAATTTCATTGAAAAAAATGCGGAAGGAACAACCGTAAACCGTTGGTTATCAACAGGGATGCTTTGTGCATCAGCTGCCAGTAACGAAACGGGAATGTTGACGCAAAAATTCGCTAGATCGCTAGGAATGCTAGCAGTTGATAACCAAGCGCGTGTCTGACACGGACCAACGGTAGCAAGTCTTGCTCCAACATTTGGTCGCGGTGCGATGACCAACCACTGGGTTGATATCAAAAATGCCGATGTTGTCGTCGTAATGGGCGGTAATGCTGCGGAAGCACACCCTGTTGGGTTCCGCTGGGCAATTGAAGCGAAAAATAATAATGATGCCACACTGATTGTCATAGACCCGCGTTTTACGCGTACTGCATCAGTTGCTGACCATTATGTGCCAATCCGTTCAGGAACCGATATTACCTTTTTATCGGGCGTTTTGCTGTACCTGATTGAAAACCAAAAAATCAATGCTGAGTATGTTAAGAACTATACCAATGCGTCATTGATTGTTAGAGACGATTTTGACTTTAACGATGGCTTATTTAGTGGTTATGATGCTGATAAGCGTAGCTATGACAAAACCAGCTGGAACTATAAGTTTGATGAAAATGGTCACGCATTACGCGATGACACATTACAAGATCCGCGTTGTGTGTGGAATTTACTTCACAAACATGTATCACGCTATACGCCTGATATCGTTGAGCAAATTTGTGGAACGCCAAAAGCCGATTTCTTGAAAGTCTGTGAAATTTTAGCAACAACAAGTGCAGCAGATAAAGCTGGGACTTTCCTGTATGCATTAGGTTGGACACAACATACTGTTGGCGCACAAAATATTCGCACTATGGCGATGATCCAGTTACTGCTAGGTAATATGGGGGTTGCTGGCGGCGGAGTGAACGCGTTACGCGGGCACTCGAACATTCAAGGCTTAACCGATTTAGGGTTACTATCAACCAGTTTACCGGGTTACCTGACATTACCTTCTGAAAAACATCAGAACATTGATAGCTACCTGTCTGCGAATACACCAAAAGCGACCTTGCCAAATCAGGTGAATTTCTGGAGTAATTATCCTAAATTCTTCGTGAGTTTGATGAAGTCTTTCTATGGGGATTCAGCACAAGCAGAAAACCAATGGGGTTATGATTGGTTGCCTAAATGGGACCAAGCTTATGATGTGATGAAGTATTTTGACATGATGAGCAAGGACCAAGTGACGGGTTATATCTGTCAAGGATTTAACCCTGTGGCTTCATTCCCTGATAAGAATAAAGTGGTTAGCTGCCTCAGTAAATTGAAATACCTGATTGTCGTTGACCCATTAGTCACTGAAACAGCGAACTTCTGGCAAAATCATGGTGAGATGAATGACGTTGATACGGCTTCGATTCAAACCGAAGTGTTCCGTTTACCATCAACTTGTTTTGCAGAAGAAGATGGTTCGATAGCCAACTCAGGCCGTTGGTTACAATGGCACTGGCAAGCCGCAGATGCCCCAGGCGAAGCGCGTAACGATGGCCAAATCTTAACCGGTATTCTGTATAAGATCCGGGAATTGTATGAGAAAGAAGGTGGCCAAGGCCAAGATCCTCTGATGCAAATGAAATGGAATTATAAACAACAATTCCATCCTGAATCAGAAGAAGTGGCGAAAGAAAACAACGGTGTTGCACTGGTTGATCTTTATGATGCAGACGGTAACTTACAAGCGAAAAAAGGCGAGCTGCTCAGCTCATTTGCCTTATTACGTGCGGATGGTTCAACGGCATCTTCTTGCTGGATTTACACTGGTAGCTGGACCGAGAAAGGCAACCAGATGGCTAATCGTGATAACAGCGACCCATCCGGTATCGGTAACACATTAGGTTGGGCATGGGCATGGCCTTTGAACCGCCGTGTGATTTATAACCGTGCTTCTTGTGACACCCAAGGTAAACCGTGGAATAAAGACCGCGTGCTTATCGAGTGGAATGGTAAAAAATGGGTCGGTAATGATATCCCTGACTTCAATGCTTCTGCACCTGAAGTGGGAACAGGGCCATTCATCATGCAACCAGAAGGTTTAGGTCGTTTATTTGCTATCGATAAGATGGCAGAAGGGCCATTCCCTGAGCATTATGAGCCATTTGAAACACCACTTGGCACTAACCCGTTGCACCCGAATGTGGTTTCTAACCCAGCAGCGCGAATTTTTGATGAAGACAAAAAACGTCTTGGCGACCACAAAGATTTCCCTTATGTAGGTACCACATACCGTCTAACAGAGCATTTCCACACATGGACCAAGCATGCTCGCTTGAACGCGATTGCTCAGCCAGAGCAATTTGTTGAAATCAGCGAAACACTAGCGAAAGCCAAAGGAATTGCGTTAGGCGATAAGGTCAAAGTCAGCAGTAAACGTGGTTTTATCAAGGCAGTTGCGGTTGTCACTCCTCGATTACAAACGCTGATGGTGGATGGAAAACCAATTGAAACTGTTGGGCTACCGATTCACTGGGGCTTTGAGGGCGCGACTCAAAAAGGGTTTATCACCAATACGTTAACGCCGTCTGTCGGCGATGCTAACTCTCAGACACCTGAGTATAAGGCATTCTTAGTTAACATTGAGAAGGCGTAAGGGAGGGAACATGTCCATGCAATCTCAAGACATTATTAAACGTTCCGCGACCAATAGCATTACGCCTTCGCCACAAGCGCGTGATGATAAGCTTGAAGTCTGTAAGCTCATCGATGTGTCATCCTGTATAGGCTGTAAAGCTTGTCAGGTGGCATGTTCTGAGTGGAATGATATCCGTGACGAAGTTGGCCACTGTGTTGGGGTTTATGATAACCCAACGGATTTAAGTGCAAAATCGTGGACGGTGATGCGTTTTAGTGAAACCACTGAAATGGGTAAGCTAGAATGGTTGATCCGTAAAGATGGCTGTATGCACTGTACCGACCCTGGATGCTTGAAATCTTGCCCATCAGCAGGAGCAATCATTCAGTACGCAAATGGTATTGTGGATTTCCAATCAGAGCACTGTATTGGTTGTGGTTATTGTATCGCAGGTTGCCCATTCAACATTCCTCGATTAAATCCGAAAGACAATCGAGTGTACAAGTGTACCTTGTGTGTTGATAGGGTGAGTGTAGGCCAAGAGCCAGCATGTGTGAAAACCTGTCCAACGGGTGCTATCCGTTTCGGTACGAAAAAAGAAATGTTGGAATACGGTGCAGAGCGCGTAACGAAATTGCAAAATCGGGGTTATGCGCAAGCGGGAATTTATGATCCTGAAGGCGTTGGTGGTACGCATGTTGTTTATGTACTTCACCATGCTGATAAACCTGAACTGTATCATGGCCTGCCTAAAGACCCACAAATTGATACGCCAATCAATCTGTGGCAGGGCATCTTGAAACCACTTTCTGTCGTTGGATTTATCGCGACCTTTGCAGGGTTGATTTTCCACTATGTGGGAATTGGTCCGAACAAAGAAGTGAGTGATGAAGAGGAGAAAGATGACCATGAGTAAGAAAAGCAAAATGATTGTGCGGACTAAGTTTATTGACCGCGCGTGTCACTGGACGGTTGTCATCAGCTTCTTCTTGGTTGCTTTGTCGGGGATCGCGTTATTTTTCCCAACACTGAAATGGTTGACGGAAACCTTTGGTACACCACAAATGGGGCGGATTTTACACCCTTTCTTTGGCGTACTCATTTTCGTCGTGCTGATGTTTATGTTTGTTCGCTTTGTGAAGCACAATATTCCAGATAAGCAAGACTTACCTTGGATCAAAAATATTGTCGAAGTATTGAAGGGCAATGAACATGAAGTGGCTGATGTCGGTAAATATAACGCCGGCCAAAAAATGATGTTCTGGAGTATCATGAGCCTGATTTTTGTGCTCTTGGTCACCGGTATTATTATTTGGCGCCCTTATTTCGCACATTTATTCCCAATGTGGATGGTGCGTTGGGGGCTGTTGATCCATGCTGTTGCTGCGATTGTCTTGATCCATGCTATTTTAATTCATATGTACATGGCATTTTGGGTTAAAGGTTCAATCAACGGAATGATCGAAGGGAAAGTTAGCCGCCGTTGGGCGAGAAAACATCACCCTCGTTGGTACCGTGATGTCGAAGCGAAAGAAGCTAAAGCGGAAGCTGAAAGTAAAAAATAATTTACGCAGCAGACGCTAAATAACTTAAAGCCATCACATTGTGATGGCTTTTTTGTGGGGGTTTTTGCGAGTTTAGTTTTTATTGATGAGGCTATTTTAAATAGTCACTTGCCTTTATGCGATACAGCACATGTTCTTGTAACCAATGGCCATCAGGGAGTGCAGGGTGATAAAAATTATTTGGGTGTTTTATCATTCCAAGTCTTTGCATTACGGATTCTGATGGTAAATTGACCACTGCGGTGAACGCAACGAGCTCTTCTAGCTTTAGTTGTTCAAATGCAAATTTGATCGCGGCGTGAGCCCCTTCAGTCGCATAGCCGTGACGCCAATACTCGGGAAGTAAACGCCAGCCAATTTCAACACAAGGGGAAAAGGGCAGATTAGCAGCAGGAATATTTAAACCAATAAACCCAATAAATTGTTTGTTGGATTTCAATTCCACAGCCCATAGTCCCCATCCTCCTTGTTGAGCAAATTTATCTATGATGGTTTCCATAAATTGTGCATTTTGCTGCTCATTTAGTACTGAAGGAAAATAGCGCATGACATCGGGGTGGCTATTCATTTGGTAAAGTGGTTGCTTATCTTCTTCTTGCCAGCCACGTAACCGCAAACGTGCAGTTTCTAATCCAGTGATTTTCATGCCGACTCTTTATTAAGGCGCATGTGCAGAATAGGGAATGGATTGCCTTCACCATCTAATTCAGAACGTGCGTATTGTTTAAAACCCATATGCTGATAAAACCCGATAGCTTGAGGGTTTTGTTCGTTAACGTCCAACTCAGTAATACCTAAGGTATCAATAGCATATTGAAGAAGTTTCTTCCCTGTGCCTTGGCCTCTATTTTCTTGGGAAATAAATAACATTTCAAGACGGTGTTTATCGTACCCTAGAAAACCGGTCATATTGCCTGCGCTATCGAATGTCACAAAAACAGCTAAATGTGGTAAATAAATATCTTTGATAGCAATTTTTAGTTCAGCAATTTTTTCTTCAGTTAAAAAATGGTGAGTTGCCCTCACTGAAGACTCCCAAACACGAATAATATCATCATCGTGTGCACGTGTAGCGCTTTGGACTATCATTATATTGTCTCCGTATATTGACTGGAAAATATTAACTTTTGCTTTTCTTATGTCAACCGCTGGTTTTAAATTTACTTTAAGGTTGTTTTTGAGATATTTATCGCAGAAAAAAAAGTCAACTTCGTCATTATTAGATAAGTTACGGCGTAATTTTCTCGCCAAATTTTTTATATAGCGATAAACGTATTTTTCTTTGTTGATTTAATCGTAGGGGTATCTTAATGAAATATAAATTACTAACTCTCTGTTTATCCGCGGCATTATTAACACCTATTGCACCTGCATTGGCGGATACAGAGACCAAAGCAGATATGGTTTTGGATCAAGTTTTAGTCCTTAGTCGCCATAATTTACGTACACCTATTGTAAATACCGGTATTCTTACTGAAGTAACTGATAAAAAATGGCCTGCTTGGGATGCACAAAGTGGATATCTCACAACGAAAGGTGGCGCACTTGAAGTCTATATGGGGCATTATTTTAGGGAATGGATAGACCAAAATAAATTACTTGCAGATGAACTGTGTCCAACGAGTAACGAAGATATATACCTTTATACAAATAGTCTACAAAGGACGATAGCAACTGCCCAATTTTTTGCAGCAGGAGCCTTTCCAGGATGCAAAGTAAATATTCATCATCAGCCTGAAATTGGTAAGATGGACCCTGTTTTTAACCCAATTATTACGAATGCCTCTCCTGAATTTAAGCAACAGGCACTCGCTGAGATGGAAAAATATTTTAAAGGTTTATCACTAACTGCGGGTTATGAAGAATTAGATAGTGTATTGAATATTAAAGATTCTCAAAAATGTAAAACAGATAAGCTATGTAATTTAAATAGTCAAAAAAACAGTTTTATTATTGAAGCAGAAAAAGAACCGGGCGTCAGTGGTCCATTAAAAATTGCAAATTCAGCGGTGGATGCAATAGACCTTCAATACTATGAAGGTTTTCCTGCAAATGAAGTCGCTTGGGGGCTTGTGAATACCCCTGAAAAATGGAAAAAACTGAATACGTTAAAAAATGCTTACCAAGAAACGTTATTTACACCAAAAATTATTGCCAAAAATGTCGCACATCCAATATTAAATTATATCGATAAAGGTTTTGTTTCGGTCGATAAAGGAGAAACCGCAAAATTTATATTCTTAGTCGGTCATGATTCGAATATTGCGTCATTGATGTCAGCAATGGATTTTAAGCCATATCAATTACCAGAGCAGTATGAGCATACCCCGATTGGGGGGAAATTAGTATTCCAACGCTGGACGGATAAGCAAGCTAATAAAGATTTTATGAAAGTAGAATATGTTTATCAAACAGCAGATCAGCTGAGGGATAACACCTATTTATCATTACAGACCCCTCCTAAACATATCACATTAGAGCTAAAAGGGTGTCCAATTGATAAAAGCGGCTATTGTTCTTGGGAGGATTTCCAAAAAGTCATGGCGACAGCCCTAGAGCAGTAATAACAAAGCCTAAGTGCCCCGCTAACTTGAGTGGGGCATTATTTTTTGGGATGATAGCTAAATTATATTTTCGGTTTATGAATCTCTTATGTGGACAAAACAGTCACGATGCCTATTCAGTTTTTACAGCTAAATCAAATTAGTATTGCAGATCTTATCGCATTAAATACTCATCCAGCCGTACTCGAACATATGCCTTTAGGGAGTAATCAATTCGATGAACAGGCCTGCCGTCAGTGGGTCATAGGAAAAGAGCAGCATTGGGAGCAATATGGCTATGGCGTATGGGCCATTATAGTTGATGGCCAGTTTGCTGGTTGGGGAGGGCTACAAAATGAAGCGGGCGATGCGGATTTAGCTTTAGTTTTACATCCTAAGTTTTGGGGAAAGGGAAAATATATTGTTAATAATATAATTAATAAGGCATTTACATCATTGAAGGTTGAGTCAGTCACGATACACTTACCGTTAACACGTAAGAAAGTATCAGCAATTTTGCGTTATGGTTTTATTGAGGAAGCCATCGTTGATTTTGACGGTATTCCTTTTAAGCGTTTTAGATTAAAACATTCATCAGTTTTATAGCATAAAAAAACCCTGCTAAAAAAGCAGGGCGTGAAAGTCACGAAAATGTTTATGAGTCTTTAATTTACCCTAAATGAGTGCATAAATAGCCTCATAAAGTGTGTGTCTTTGCTGTTTTTTGTAACAATCATTAAGGCTAAACCTTTTATTTGTAAAATGCGTTTATTTGGCAGCAAATAGCACTTTAGCCTTTATTATCGAACGACTAATACGCTAGTTTTCGCATAGCGAACTACTGATGCGGCATTAGAACCGAGCAAATAGGTTGACATACTCGGGCGGCGCGAACCTAATAAAATTATATCGGCGTTAATATCTTCTGCTGTTGCCAAAATTTCGTCTTTAACAGAACCGACGGTTGCTTTTGCCTTTACTTTATCTGCAGGGATATCAAATAATTTAATTTTTTCTTTTAACTCGCTAAGAATGATTTCAGCTTGTTTTTCATCATCAGGGAAGTCCCCTGGTAAGATTGTGCCACCGTAGCGCAAATAATTTGAAATTGGTGCGGTTACGGCAAGAAAGTGTACTGTTGCATCGTTCAATTTTTGTAGTGAGTTAACATGAGGAACTAATAAATTAGTGAGAGCATCTTCGGTTACATCGATCGGTACTAAAATTGTATTGTACATAATATCTCCCTTTTTCTTTTATATTATAAGCTTAGACCAATATCATACATTGTGAATTTGATTATTAATAGTAATGAATTTATTGGTGAAAGGGTGTGAGCAAGTAGCCGTAATAAGATTTTTTATCAAAAAATAGAAGTGCCCGATGTCATTATAATGAGCGACATCAGGCAAATGGCGGGAAATACTAAGTCAGATTTATTTTTTTACGCAGGCTTCTTTTAAACCAGCTTTACAGGCTTGAGCTAGATATTCAGCTGCAGATTTTTCGTTTATTTCAATTCCTTCACCACTTTCTAGCATTTTACCTACTTGATATTGCGCTGGTGGGAATTTTTTATCAGCAGATCTTTTGAACCATTCAAAAGCCGTAATATAGTTTTGTTTTACACCAATACCTTGATAGTAAAATTGGCCCATATAATTCTGAGCTTCAACATTGCCTTTATTGGCTGATTTCTCAAACAGATCCATGGCAGTTTCGAGGTTGGCTTCAACACCATTACCGTTTAAATACATATCACCTAAAAATAACTGAGCATCAGAATTACCTTTATTTGATGCCATCGTTAGCCATTTTTTTGCTTTACCATAGTCCTGTTTAAGCTCATTCCCAAGGTAATAGCCAATTCCCAACATGACTTGCGCTTTTATATCCCCTTTTTGTGCCTCCTGTTCGATACGTTTGATGGTTTCTTTGGGAACTGCAGCAACACTTAGGTTAATTGAAAAAGCACATAAAATAATAAATGAGAGAATTCTAAGCATGATTGATGTCTTATATTAGCGTTGTTTATTTCTATTTTTTAATAAAATGTCTCGATGAGATTTACTGTCAACAAAGTATATTATACAAAGAGAATTTACATCAAAATACGTAATGTAAAATAAGCTACACGCTCATCTTTTTACGCATTTTTAGGATAATTGATTACTTCTATACTCTACGATTTTAATTGAAAAATATCAATATGTAATAAAAATTACAATATATTGAAGTATGAAATTTAATGTTTCTTAGTCATTTTATGTGTTTATCGTAACAAGATCTTAATAAAGAAAGTGGTTGAAAAATCATATAAATCAGGTGGTAATATAAGTAAGCTTTGGGCGATTATTTTAGAAAAATATCTTATGCTAATAAAATCTCAATATAAAACACATAAAAAGTGAAAAAATAAATTAAATAGTATGTGCTATAAGAAAGGTGTGAATCGAAATTTACAGAATTCACACCTTCAGCAATATGCGAAAAATTTTTACTTTAACGGCTTAAGAAAGCTTATGACTCAAATAATGGCGTGGGTTTTCCGTTGTCATCAATTGCAACAAAATTAAACTGGCCATGTATTACTTCTTCACGACCATCTGAATACATATCTTCTAGAAAAATCGATACGTTGACCGTTAAACTGGTTCTTCCGACTCGAATAACTTTACCTACTAACTCAACAATGGTCCCTGAAGGGATTGGGTGGGTAAAGTTAATTTTCTCAGTTGATACCGTAACGAGGCGTTTACGGCTAAACCGTGTTGCGGTAATAAAAGAAACTTCATCCATCCAAGCTAGGGCGGTACCACCAAACAAAGTACTGTGGTGGTTAGTCGTTGTTGGAAATACGACTTTAGAGACGCGAGAAATGGATTGCTCAATTTTTTGTGCGATGACATCGTCAGCGATGGAGCTCATGGTCTGCCTTACAATTGTTACTGGGTGTATTAGAAATGTTAAAGACCAAGTGTAATACTCCTCTCAATTTAATTCAGCAATAAATGTGAAGTGAATCGTTCCAGTTGAAAAGTTTTTTCATATTTTCGTATTTAGGAAAAATAGGGGGAAATATTAAAGACTCAAAACTAGACAATGAGCCTTTAAATTGCTGAAAAAAGATGGGGGTTAATTATCTAAATATTCGGCGCTCATGCGAACTGCTTTTGCATTGCTGCCATTTTTAACGCAAGAAACTAAAAACGCATTAGATTCAGCCCAAATAGTGGCAGAAAAATCTTCGCCATCAATATCTTTTTCAATGGTAACAGGGTATTTTTCAACGCCTTCAAGCCACTCGATTAACCCTGATTTACACGTTGGAAAGTCGTCTTTTGCTATTGAGCCATTTAAAACCGGCACGGCAATTTGTGGTTTATTGTTGTCAGCAATCATGTCCTCTAATTGCTCTACGGTATACGTTTTTTCAGCGAAAGCAGTGGCGCTTAATAGTGAAATCGTTATTGCTAATAGTAATTTATTCATAATCACTCCATTTGATTTAAGTTTCGAATACTAAGCAATAGAGCCACAATAGGCAATAAAAAAACCCTTCATATAGAAGGGTTTTTGTGAGCAAATTTTACAAACATGTATTAACTAAATCTGTACAGACTAAATGGTTTCACATTCAGTGAGGGTTCTTTGCCTAATAGCAAGTCAGCTGTGAGCTCGGAAGAAACTGGGCTTTCGGTCATCCCCCAGCCTGTGGCAGTATTGATAACTAGACCAGGATATTCATTGACTTGAGAAATGATTGGGTGCTCATCTGGTGCGATGGCCATAGCACCACTCCATTGGTCAATCAGTTTAGAGTCCTTAAATGCAGGGAATTCTGTTTTTAATTTCTCAAATGATGCATTCAGCTCTGGTAAATCAGGTAATGCCGTCATATTTCTGTGTTTTTCAAATGGTGAAACTTCATCCAGTTTCCAGCTTGTTGGCTCAGTAAATGAATTAATTAATTGTTCATTTAATGAAATATGCACAGGGAAATCAGGCATAGATAGCAGTGGAATGTATTTATAGCCATAGACGAAGGAGTCTTTAACAACCGGTGCAACAATCACACGAGGGGATGTTGCATAGGTACCATCTGCTTGTTCACGGAAGAAAATATTACCCGGTAAAGCAACGTTACCCCCCGGTGCAGTTGGTGAACCGGTGATCAGTTGTTGAGATTGATAAGCCGGTAATGTTGGGACATCCACACCTAAGTTTTGCATAAACAGCCTTGACCAGACGCCACCAGCCACAACAACACGTGAGGTCTTGATAGGCCCTTTCTCGGTGACGACATCAGAAATTACGCCTGCTTGAGTTTCTAAACCTCTTGCTGCACAGTTAGTATAAATTTTTATTCCTAATTTTTTCGCGTAATCAGCCATGACGAAGGTTGCAATTTCAGCATCTAAGCTACCAGAGTCTTCTTCAAAACCTGCGATTGTCCATTTAGACTGTGCACCGTTTAAACGTTGGTTGAGTTCAGCACCTTCGATAATGCGTGTTTTGAATGGAATATCTGAACCGACATTTTTACTGCGAGTATCAATCCACTCTCTAACATTGACAAGATCTTCTTCATCGAATGGCACTTCAACGCGGCCTTGAGTACGGTAGCTTGTATCTGCACCGACTTTCGCGTTCATCTCTCTCCAACGTTGTTTGCCTAAGTGGTGGAGTAAGAAGGTTTCATCTGGCATTTTATAAGTGATAACTTGGCCGTAGAAGCGGGATGATTGCTCGCCTGCGATGTTACCTTTTTCAACAATAACAACATCTAAACCACGTCCAACCAGCTCAATTGCGGTCATGATCCCCAGAATTCCAGCACCAATAACAACGACGTCAGCTTGCTGTGGTAGAGGGCCTTCAGTTCCTGCAACAAAGCCATGTCGTGGCTTACCAGGAACAAATCGACCTTCACGAGTTAACATTGGAGTTAAAATTCCAGCCCCTGCAGCAACGGCAACAACACCACCGCCAATCAAAAATTTTCTTCTAGTTATAGCCATCTTATTAAGTTCCTTATATCGAATGAGTTTTTAACAATTGACCAAAGCTTCAATTAGAAATGTTTATAATTGTAATTATATCTTTAATAATAATTATAATTGTAAACCAAATTGAGCTGAAATTAAAAGATTTGTTTAAATGTTAAAAAAATTTATTTTTAGATAAGGAATGGACGCCAATATTTCGAGAAAAATAATGGCGCTGGTAGAATTCGGATAGAGAAACAGATAGGAAAATAAATAGTTTTGCACCTATCTCTTTGACTTGTAAGATTTAAATGTGGATTTGGCCTGTTAAAAATAAAACGGCTTTACCTGTTAATTTTACTCGGTCAGAGGTTAGCTCACATTGAACTACCCCTCCGCGCGATGAAATCTGTTGGCCTATTAACTGCGATTTATTCAGCTGTTTGGCCCATATTGGAGCAATGGCACAATGTGAGGTGCCTGTTACAGGGTCTTCGTCAACCCCTTTGGCGGGAGCAAAGTAACGAGAAACAAAGTCACAATCGCTATTAGCACTTTCTGCTGTAATTGCTAACCCGGGTAGAGAAAGCTGCGCAAGTTTTAACATGTCTGGCTGACAGTTTTGAACGTGCTCTGCACTTTCAAGAAAACACAGATAACGGTCTTTTGCTATCCAAAGATCTTTGATTTTGACACCAAGGATATCGACGAGGTGTGGGTAATGGTTTGGATGACTTTGTTCGGATTCAAGAATTGGAAAATCAAGTGTAAATCCTTGTGCATTCTGTGTCACAACGAGGTCACCCGACAGAGAATTAAATGTTAAAGGATGAATGTCTTGCTGGAGCACTTGATTTAACACAAAAGCAGCGGCAAGTGTTGCATGGCCACAGAGTGTTACTTCAACTTTAGGGGTGAACCAGCGAATATGATGGCCGACTAAAAATGCGGTTTCTGACAAGTTAACCTCTGCGGCAATGGCAATGAGCTGTTCATCTGGTAACCAGTTATCGAGTAATACAATCGCTGCTGGGTTACCGCGAAAAAGGGTATCTGTAAAAGCATCAACATAGTAAATAGGGGCGGAAAGGCTCATTGTATGATTTCCTAAAGTCATTATGGGATGATGAGAGAGCAGTATAGCGCCTATTTTATCAGAAATAATAAGCAAACTATTAAGTGGGGAATGATGCAGAGGATCCGGTAGCGTGTGGGCTGCTACCGGATAGAAGACAATTAATCAGCGCTATTAAGCATTAGCTTCATTTTTGTCTGCATTTTTAAGCATTTTTCTAACAGGGATAATTAACGCTGCTAATACGACCGCACAGATTACCAGTGCAATAGAGACGTGGGAGAATAGCTCAGGCATCGAATCTAATTGGTCTTTGCGAATGTTACCCCCCATGATACCAGCTGCAAGGTTACCCAATGCGCTAGCACAGAACCATAACCCCATCACTTGGCCGCGCATTTTTTGTGGTGCGAGCAAGGTCATGGTTGCTAACCCGATAGGGCTTAAGCACAGTTCTCCTAACGTCAGCAATAAGATACTGCCAACTAACCAGAAAGGTGAAACGCCACTTTGGGTTGCGAGTACTTGGTTTGCTGCCACCATCATGATAGCAAAGCCGCCCGCAGCAAATAAGATACCAATCACGAACTTGGTCATACTGCTTGGGTTCATATTGCGTTTAGCCAACGAAGGCCAGAACCAGCTAAATACTGGGGCTAACAATATAATGAACAAGGCATTGATTGATTGGAACCAAATGGTTGGAATTTCAAAACTCCCCATTTGGCGGTCAGTATAGTCCCGAGCAAAGATATTAAATGAAGTGGGTTTTTGCTCAAAGGCTGACCAGAAGAATGCGGCTGCAATCAGTAAAATCAAGCATGCCAGTAAACGAGAACGCTCGCTGCTGTTTAAACCGCCAAGGAAGAACATAAATAAGAAATAGATGCCCACACAGGTCGAGATAACATAAGCAGAACTTTTCGCAATTATTGAGGCATTAAATGGGATCGTACCATTATCAATCAAGATAACCAGTATGGCTAATAGCACCATAGCAAAGGTAACCCATTTCCCCACGTTTTTGCGCTCAACCGTTGGACGGTTCCAAGTAGAATCAAGGCCAACTTCTTTATCATAACGGCGCATTTGAGGAATGGCGTAAAAGCGGAAAATTAACAGGGCAATTAACATTCCTAAACCACCAAGGCCAAAACCTAAATGCCACCCATATTTTTCATGAAGTGGGCCAATAATTAACGGGGCAATAAATGACCCCATATTGATACCCATATAGAACAGGGAGAAACCGCCATCACGGCGTGTATCTTCTTTCTTATACAGGGTTCCTACCATCACGGTAATACAGGTTTTAAATAACCCTGTACCTAATACGATGAGCAATAAGCCGACGAAAAAGAAAGTATTTGATAAAAACGCAGACATTGCGATGGATAAATGGCCAAACGCAATAATTAATGAGCCGTACCAAACGGCGCGGCGTTGGCCTAACCAGTTATCGGCTAACCAACCACCCGGTAACGAGGTGATATAAACCCCTCCAGCGAAAATACCGACGATAGCCGAAGCTTGTTCAATAGGTAATTCCATTCCGCCTTGTAATAATGCCGCACTCATAAATAAGATAAGTAACGGTCTAACTCCGTAAAAAGAGAAGCGTTCCCACATTTCTGTGAGGAAAAGCGAACTCAATGGGTATGGATGCCCAAAAAAAGTTTTTGTTTTAGTCGCAGAATTATTCATCTGTGAACTCCCATAAATACTCTCTTGAGAGGTTGTGCATGATATAAAACACCAAGCCGTGCGCCTGAGTGCCAATTGTTATTGATATGTTAACATGAATATATGAAACATATTTTTAACATACATTATTATAGAATCACCTATATACAGAATGAATTTATTGTAAAAGGTGTGTTTTTAAGGTGAAAAGTCGATATAACTCTCATTTCTCACGATAAGCTAGGGGAAGATACAGGATTTTAGTTGACAATAAAAGAAAGAATTTTGAATCGATTAAGTTATTTAAAATCAAGTGGTTAGGTGTATTAAAATTTGATTTTAAGGAAAGTAAGGCAATAAAGCTTATAAATCATCAGGTTTTTGTACAAAAAATAGCAAGAAGCTTATTGGTCGGTAGGGGAGGCTCGCAGGCCATCGGATTGGCGCCTGATGACTAACCATGAATAAATTAAGTTGAAGAGAACTAACGCAGCGGTGAAAAAGAATACGGCTCTGAAACCGTAAGTTGCAGCGACAAACGACCCCATCAATGGCCCTGTCACATTCCCAACATCTCGCAATGCTTGGTTATAGCTGAAAATACGTCCCGTTACTTGATGGGAAATATTATAGATAATTAACGTTTGTACTGCGGGTAATAGCGCAGCATTCAGAGCCCCAAGCATAAATCGGAGAAAGCCTAGCTCCCAATAACTACTTACCAGCCCCATTGGGAATAATACAAAAATAGATGCTCCCAGCACGGCGAGTAAAACTTTTTCAGGGCCTATTCGGTCACTGAGTTTACCTAACATGGGCGCACTGATTAAAGCCGCAACACCAGGAATGGAAGCTATCACACCACTGACAAAGGCCAAGTTTTCAAGGGAATCAGATAAGTCACGTACATAAAGCGTGATGACAGGGTTGATTGAGCCCATAGCAGCTTGAATAATCATGGTGGTAAAAAAGAGGCTGATAACTAAATTTTTATTACGTAAAGAGGCAAAAACTTGTTTGCTCGTTAATGCATCTTTGCGAGAAACAGGCGTGAAGCGTTCTCTGACATAAAAAAGCGTGACAAAAAAGCAGATAAACAGCACCGTTGCGGTAATAAAAAAGACGGGACGTAAGCCATACTGGTCAGCAAGAAAACCGCCAATGAGTGGGCCAATAAGTGCGCCACTTACTGCACCAGTAGCGAGGACACCCATAGCCCAACCACTTTTTTTCACGGGAACTTGAGTTGCAATCAGCGCGTTAGCATTGGGAACAAAACCCCCCAATAAACCTAATATGGCTCTTAAGGCTAAGAGCTGCCAAATATTTTGTGCAAAACCAATAAGCACCATCACGATAGCCATCCCTAGTGCTGAACGCAGCAGCATGAGTTTACGGCCTTTACGATCGGATAATCGACCCCAAAATGGCGCAGCAATCGCGGAAAATAAGAAGGTGATACTAAAAACTGCCCCTGTCCATAGGTTCAAAGAGGCATGGTCTTTAACGCCTAGTTCTTCAATATAGAGGGGGAGAAAAGGCATGATCAGGCTAAAGGCGGCACCTGTTAAAAAACAGCCGAACCACACGACGTATAGGTTACGTTTCCAATACTCTGTTTTTCCCGTCATAATTTTCCCGTTATGTTCAGTTCTACAGCGTTGTTGGCTTCATTTGCCTAATGTACGCTCTTTGGGATGTCTTCATTTTCCCGCCTAGCTGTAGACCCGACTATTTAGGAAAAACAGTATGAAAAACAGTAAGAAAAGCATCATAAAAAACAGTTGAAAAACCGCGCTATAATTTATCTGATTACGTTAATAATTAATGATGGATTTTGTCTAAATCCCCGTATAACGAAGGCTCCCCTTCAGGACGCGTTTTAAAACGACGATGTAGCCACATATATTGTTCTGGTGCTCTGAGGATTTCTTTTTCAATAACTTGGTTCATCATGGTTGCGGTAGCCACATTATCTTCAATTGGGAAATCATCAATGGCAGGTTGAATGATTAATTCATAACCTTTACCCGCAGGTAAACGTCTTGGTGTAAAAGGCACCACTAAAGGGGAAGCCAGACGTAAAATAATTTGCGAGCCATTGGTTGTCGCTGCATCTTTTACGGCGAACAAAGGCGCAAATGTACTATTGCGTGGGCCGTAATCATGGTCGGGGGCATACCATAAAATTTCCCCATTTTTTAAGTCACGAACCATGCCTTTCATATCTTTGCGATCCAACATATATTTGTTGGAACGTAACCGCCCACGGGTTTGTAGCCAATCAAGGAGGTCATTATCATTGGCGCGATATACACCAATGCCCGGATTTAACATGCCAAAGGCACGCGCACCCATTTCCAAGGTTAAAAAATGAACACCAAGCGCGATAATGCCTCTACCTGTTTGGCGGGCAGCAACAGCATTTTCTTCCCCAATGACTTTGACCCAGCGACGAACGCGCCAATCAGGCCAAAACCAAGCCATGCCCGTTTCAAATAAGCCCATGCCGACAGATTCAAAGTTTTTGTCAACACAGCGTTGCCGTTCTTGCTCACTCATGTCTGGAAAACATAATTGCAAATTTCGCTCTGCGACTTTCACCCGTTTTTTCAAAAAGCGTTTAGAAAATAACCCTAAACGCGTTCCCATCCAATAAATGAGAGGATAAGGCAATAATACAAGAAGATATAACACGCCAATGCCTAGCCAAGTTAGCCAGTAACGAGGGTGGAAAAACCGTTTTTGAAATTTTGGAGCTAGTATCATTGTTATCCGAATATATTAGTCACAAATTAATAAAAAGGCATGATTAAACTATATCAAATTATTCGTTTAAAGCGTTAATTGCCTGCATGGTGCTCATTAACTCAGCTAAGTTACGAACCGCCATTTTTTCCATGACGCGAGAGCGATGAACCTCAACGGTGCGTACAGAAACACAGGTTGCCTCAGCAATCTCACGGTTAATTAAGCCTTGCAACACATAACCACAGATATCTTTTTCACGAGGGGTGAGCGTTTCATAGCGCTGCTTAATTAAATGCCCTTCAGTGGCTTTGGTGGTTTGTGATTGAGCTTGTTCTAAGGTCTTAGCAAGTTGTTGGCTATCAATGGGTTTTTGTAGAAAATCAACAGCGCCAAGTTTCACTTGTTCCACCGCCATCGGGATATCGCCATGGCCAGACAAAAATATCACAGCCAATGTACTGTGTTGTTCCCTAAGGTATTGGTGAACTTGTCGTCCATCTAATTTAGGCATGCGCATATCCAATAACACCACACCTTCTTGGTGTAATGCCGCATTTTGGATAAATGTTTCACTGTCATTCCAAACGGTAACGCTATAGCCCAATGTTTCTAGTAAGAATTGGCAGGCATCCGTCACATCGGGGTCATCATCCACGAGATGGATTACTGGCATACATATACCTCGTCGTGTAGAGGGTGACAAATAAGGTGCTTTATATAATGAGCATTGATTATCGCAATAAAGCCATTGTCACATATAGTTAATGTGAATGTTATCAATTACGTGGCAAAACATGCTTAATCTACGATTTTATTGTGATAATTGAAAATAAGAGTGACCATTAAGCCATGTAACCCATCATCACTTAGGTTATTTTCGATACGAATGTCTCCGCCTTGGCTTTGTATCAAACGCTGGCAGATCACTAAACCTAACCCTAAACCTTCTTTTTTAGTTGTCGCAAATGGCGTGATACCTTGCTCTAATTGACCCGCAGGCATCCCTCCAGCATTGTCCTGTAAAACAAGTAAAAAATGTTGCTGCGAAAAATGAAACTCGAAACGCAGTAGGGTTGCCCCTGCTTGCAAACTGTTACTGATTAAATTAGAAAGTAATTGTTCTAGTAACGTGTCTGGCAACATCAGGGAGACGTCAGGGGTTTCAGGTAAAATTAACCTCGAATTGGGGTAGTGCTGGTCTGCACGCAATAATTGCCAAATATGATTAATAGCCTGTTTAACCGATTGCTGGCTCAATGTGATTGCGGGGTCATGGCTTGGTTTACCCGCCCAGAGACGCAAATTGCGAATGATATCGGCTCCACGTTGAGCTTGGTCGTCGATTTTAGTTAATGCGCTAATTAATGGGTGGCTTTCAGACTCTTTAGTCAGGCGTAGAATACACCCTTGGGCATAATGGCGGATTGCAGACAGCGGTTGGTTCAATTCATGGGCAAACCCGGATGCCATTTCACCTAAAATATTTAACCGTTGTGCCTTTTGTAAATTGGCTTCTTGCTCTCGCAAGCGATTATGCGCTTCTTCTAATTGACGGCTGCGACGTCTCACCAAAAAGGCAATCCAAACATGATTTATCCCAAGTAATACAAAAAATAATGCAACAAGGCTGATAGTGATTTGGTTTTGAATGGTCCAACTGACGATATCCTGCCAGATTTGGCGCTGTTGCGGATGTTGGTTAACGTCTCTGAGTAAGGTTTCGACTTGAGTCACCGACGCGGGAGCTCCCCAACGCATAGCGGCTTTATCTGTTGATAATAATGTCTTGGTGACTTTGTCGACTAAATTGTCCGGCACTTCACTTAAGGCGGCAAAAGACCAATTTGGATACAGTTCTGTGCTAGTTAAACAAGAGAGAGAGCTTGGATGTTGAATCAATGGGCGAAATTGTGTTTTATCAATCAACCCTTCGCTATGCATGTTTTCTAATAAACAGACAGGAACTATAGCTGCGGATAATGAATCATCACGCAGTGCGTATAATAATGCATCTGCAGGGAAGCCTAAAAATTGCATCTTAAAGTCTTTGGCAGCGTCGTAGCCCATATCCCTCAACACTTTGTAACCTAACAAATAGCCACCAAAAGCATCTGGTGAAATTGCTCCGACTTTCTTGCCTATTAGGTTTTTAACTTCTGAAATATCACTGTCTTTTCGAACTAATATCAAGCTGCCAATAACATTACGCGTTGTGCTGTTGGGCTCCACGTCTGAGCGAAGGGAGAGCAACCAACGTAAATGATAGCGGTTATCTAACTGAATAAATTGGGCAGGATTCGTCAACAAAAAATCTATCTTGCGATTGGAAATCGCCTCTTTCATCTCATCTAAATTGAGAGGTTGTAACGTAAAACGCTCCCCAGGAATCGACTCATTGAGTGTATCAATCAAAGGCTGCCAATGAGATTGGGTTGAACTGGGGCCACGTAAGGCCAATACCCCGATAGTCCACTGGGCCGAAATTGCTGGCAAAGACCACGTCAGTAGCATGATTAACAGTATGTGATACAACGGTCTAGACGATTTTTTTAACATATTTGAGTTATTCGTTGCGTTAGATCAATTTAGCTACGGGTATGTGGTAAACCACAATAGGGCAGTGGCTCCACTCTTCTTACAATGGCACTACAAGCTTTATCAAGATAACCCATCGGGTTTAAAGAGAAATAACAATTTCAGTGGTTATCTTAACGAGACTGTACCCATTGTCAATAACGCATGTAATACAAATAACATATTGATTAATAACTTTTATTTTCGCATTAGCAATGTCAATACTGGAGCCAATTATGGATCTGAGTAAACGAAAATTTCTACAACAAATTGGAGCCGTAACTGCGGGGGCATCGTTGATTCCCATTGCAGAAGCAGGGCTCAATTTTTCCCCGACACGTCGAGAAGGCAATCCAGAAAAACGCTATGGAATGTTGATTGATTTGCGCCGTTGTATCGGTTGTCAATCTTGCACGGTAAGCTGTTCGGTTGAAAACCAAACCCCACAAGGTCAATTTAGAACGACAGTGAATCAATATCAAGTCGCAGTGAAAGGTGAAGAAGGGTTTACCAACGTACTGTTACCCCGTTTATGTAACCACTGTGATAACCCTCCTTGTGTACCTGTATGTCCAGTTCAAGCGACTTTCCAACGTGAAGACGGTATTGTTGTCGTTGATAACGAACGCTGTGTTGGGTGTGCTTATTGTGTGCAAGCCTGCCCATATGATGCTCGCTTTATCAACCACTCTACGCAAACTGCAGATAAATGCACATTCTGTGCTCATCGCTTAGAAGTGGGTTTATTACCTGCTTGTGTTGAATCCTGTGTCGGTGGTGCGCGCATTATTGGGGATTTAAAAGACCCGAACAGTACTATTCGTAAAATGCTGACAGAGCACGAGGCTGAAATAAAAGTACTCAAACCGGAAAGTGGCACATTACCACAAGTTTTCTATATAGGTTTAGATGACGCATTCGTGCAACCGCTGCAAGGCAAAGGGCAGCCCGCATTATGGCAGGAGGTGTTCTGATGAATGGCCAAGTGACTTATATTTCAGAAATAATGGCTCAGCCACAAGAATTCTTTTGGCTTCCTTGGGCGGTACAATATTTCTTCTTCATTGGGATTGCGTCTTGTGCGGTTCTGTACGCGTGCTATCTTCATTGGAGAAACAAACCTGAAAACAGCCGCTTAGAAATGATCGCTGTATTTATTGCTATCACGATGGGGATCACCGCGCCGTTAGCACTAACCGCAGATTTACACCAAACCGCAAGGGTATGGCATTTTTACGCTCATCCAACAATATGGTCTTGGATGTGGTGGGGCTCTGTATTACTACCATTATTTACCACATTTATTGGTTTATATTTTGTCGCATTAGTGGTGAAGCTGATTTGGAAAAAAGAATTCAAAGCAACGCGTTGGGTTGCCTTGTTGGCCGCACTTTCAGCTATCGGTTTATTGTTATATACCGGCCGTGAAGCCTCAGTGTTAAACGCGCGTCCAATTTGGTTTAGCTGGTGGATACCGGTATTGATGTTCCTTAGTGCTCTGCAAGCATTACCAGCACTGGTTGGTTTAGGCGCTCGCCGTGAACCTCAATATCAAAACCGCTTAGCGCGTTTTCAAGTTGTGACATTATTATTGTTTGCGGTGTGCTTTGCGTTGTGGTTATCAGGTGACACCACTTCAGGTATTGCAGTACGCCAACAGTTAGATACTGCAAGCCCAGGCTGGTGGATGCTAATGGGGGTTTGTGCACTGTGGTTAATCACTTTCGCAATGTCCGTCAGTAATTTAAAAGCGACTCGTTCCGTTCCATACATTACTGTTCTAGCTTTAATTTCAATGGCTTTTGCTTGGTCATTACGTTGGATTTTCCTGATGGAAGTTCAAGCGGTTCCAAAATATAACATTATCGCGAACCCATACCATTTCCCACTGGGAACAGATGGATTATTGGCTATCGTCGGTACATTCGGTTTATGGATTGCATTAACAATTATTGTTCGTGAAGGTGTTCGCTGGTTTGCGAGGAGAGTGCAACATGGCTAAATTCTCAAGACGTCAATGGCTTAAAGGTGGTTTGGTTGTCGGTGGTATCGCATTATTTGGTGCAAGCTACCGTGATGTTGCCAAACGTGCAGTCGATGGTCTGGTTAATGGTACGTCAGGTAAAGTCACTCTTGATAGGCTTAATGGAAACTCTTTACGCCCTGAAGGGCAGGCACTGAAAGGCTGGCAAGAAAACCCAGAACAAGTGGTTGCGATGACCCAGTGTTTTGGTTGTTGGACCCAGTGTGGTATTCGTGCTCGCGTCGATACAGCAAAAAATGAAGTATTGCGTATCGCGGGGAACCCTTATCATCCACTTTCCCATGAAGAGCACTTTCCTTATGGAATGCCATTGAAAACGGCATTTAATAAAATGAGTGGAGAATCAGGCCTTGAACACCGTTCAACAGCCTGTGCTCGTGGTGCGACGTTAATGGAAGGTTTAACGAGCCCATTGCGTATCCTTGAGCCGATGAAACGTGTGGGTAAACGCGGCGAAGGTAAATGGGAGCGCATCAGTTTTGAACAACTGATTAAAGAAGTGGTTGAAGGGGGCGATTTATTTGGTGAGGGGCATGTGGATGGCTTACGGGCGATCCGTGACTTAGAAACGCCTTTAGACCCATCTCAACCTAAATTGGGGCCAAAAGCTAACCAATTATTAGTGACCAACGCAGGTGATGACGGTCGTGATGGCTTTATCCGTCGCTTTGCACAAAATGCCTTTGGCAGTAAAAACTTCGGTGCTCACGGTTCTTATTGTGGACTGGCTTACCGTGCGGGTTCCGGTGCATTAATGGATGATTTGGACAAAAATGCCCACGTTAAACCCGATTGGGATAATGTCCGTTTCGCGCTATTCCTAGGGACATCACCTGCACAATCAGGTAACCCATTTAAGCGCCAAGGCCGCCAGTTAGCCACAGCGCGTTTACGTGATTCATTTAACTATGTGGTGGTATCACCTGCATTACCATTAACAACCACTTTAGCGAATGACCACGGTCATTGGGTTCCTGTGCAACCGGGTACGGATGCGGCATTGGTGATGGGGATGATCCGCTGGATCATTGAAAATAACCGTTACAACGCAAAATACCTCAGTGTGCCAAGTGAGAAATCCATGGAAGCCGTGGGGGAGAAAAGCTGGACTAACTCAACACATTTAGTGATCACGGATGATAACCACCCATTAGCAGGTAAATTGTTAATTTCTTCTTATATCACAGGGGAAGGTGACAATGAGAAAGCTTATTTAGTGCAAGATGCTGCGGGTGAATTAAAACTGGCTGATGAAACGCCTACGGCCGAGCTCTTTGTGACACGCCAAGTCACCTTGCACGATGGCAGTGAAGTGACCGTTAAATCTAGCTTCCAGTGTTTAAAAGAAGCGGCAAATCGTATGACTTTAGAAGAATACAGTCAGCGTTGCCATGTTCCAGTGAAAACGATTGAATCGTTGGGTAAAGCATTAACTTCTTATGATAGAAAAGCCGCCGTCATCTCTCATGGCGGTATGATGGGGGGTAATGGTTTCTACACTGCATGGTCAGTTATCATGCTTAACGCATTGATTGGTAACTTGAACTTGAAAGGCGGAGTCTCTGTTGGTGGTGGTAAATTCAATGGGGAAAACGATGGGCCGCGTTATAAAATTGCCAGCTATAAAGGCAAAGTGAAACCTAAAGGTGTGGTGCTGTCGCGCAGTAATGAAGTGTATGAAAAATCAGATGAGTTCAAAGCACGTCAGGCAGCGGGTGAAAATCCATACCCAGCAAAAGCCCCTTGGTACCCGTTTGCTAAAGGTCAATTAACAGAGCAGTTAGCATCTGCCTTGATGGGATACCCCTACGCACTGAAAGCGTGGATCACCAATATGACTAACCCTGTATATGGTATTGCAGGTATTCGTCAGGTGATGGAAGAAAAACTGAAAGACCCTAAACACCTGCCGCTGATTATTGGTATTGATGCCTTTATGAATGAAACCACGGCATTGGCAGATTACATTGTGCCAGATACCCATAACTTCGAAAGTTGGGGGTTTAGTGCACCATGGTCTGGCGTGCAGGTCAAAGCCAGCACAGCACGTTGGCCGATTGTTGAGTCACGTACTGCGAAAACAGCGGACGGCCAGCCAGTTTCGATGGAGAGTTTCTGTATTGCTGTAGCGAAAGAACTTAATTTACCCGGCTTTGGCGATAACGTGATTGAGGATATGGATGGCAACATGCATTCACTCAATACAGCGGAAGACTATTACTTAAGAGTTGCTGCAAATATGGCGTGGTTAGGGGAGAAACCAGTCCCTGAAGCCGCAACAGAAGATATCCAAATCAGTGGCGTGGAGCGTATTTTACCGGCTATTACACGGACTTTAAAACCAGAGGAAGTTCGCCGTGTTGCCTATATTTTCACACGAGGTGGCCGTTTTGCGCCTTATGAAAAAGCGTGGGATGGCGATGCAACAGGTCCTCAATGGAAAAAAGGCTTACAAATTTGGAACCCAACGGTGGCCGTTAATCGCCATGCCATAACCGGTGAACGTTATAGCGGTTGCCCGACGTATTACCCGCCTCGTATGGCGAATGGGGATGATGTGAATGCAGTATTCCCAGAAAAAGAGTGGCCGCTGAAGCTGATGTCATTTAAATCCCATGTGATGAGCAGCTCAACCACCGTTATTGAACGGCTCCGCCATGTGAAACCGACGAATCTTGTTGCTATCCACCCCGATGATGCAGCGAAAATGGGGGTAAAACATGGAGATTGGATTAGGATCACCACACCGGGGGGGCATGCTGAAGCCCAAGTAAGCGTACTTGATGGCGTAATGCCTGGAGTGCTTGCGATTGAGCATGGCTATGGGCATACCGAGATGGGAGCGAAACAGCATTATCTGGATGGCCAACCTATGCCAATGAATGCGGCAAATGGTTCAGGAATTAACTTAAATGACCTTGGGTTTGCTGACCCAACACGTGAAGTCGCTAACACGTGGTTAGATTGGGTTTCGGGGGCATCGGTACGCCAAGGCTTACCTGCTCGCATTGAGTTAATTGGTTAAATGAAGTAGTAAGGATGGCTAGTGGTGGGGACCTGCATAGCTTCACCATTAGCCATCTGGTAGTTGGCAATAAGTAGTAAGCAGTTGACATTGCGCATAAAACGGTGTGCTACCACACCGTGACTTCGGCAAATGCCTGGGAGGGGGAGCCCTCCCTTTTTTAATGGTTTATCGCAAGAGTGGCGAAACCGACTGTTCTAAGCCGATGCTTTGTAGCATCAAAATCCCCATCAAAATAAATAAAATACCTGCCAAAATTTTCAGTGTGATTGCCCAATATGGGGAAAATGACTTTCCTTTTAAGCGTGATACGCGAACCGCATTATCACGCATTAAATGAACAAAAATAGCTATTAAACAAATAGTTAATGCAGTCCCCATTGCCATTGCTAAGGCAGCGATAACCCCCCACACATATACCTCAATGACATAAGAAAACAGCAATACAAGAATTGCACCGGAGCAAGGGCGGATACCCATAGATAGGATAATCAATAGCTTACTTTTAAAACTGGATTGCAATTGATGGGACTGGATAACGTGTTGGTGTCCACAACCACAGTTGTCTGAGTGGCTATGGGCTTTTGTTTTACTTATTGCTCTCGTTGATGAATTCAGTGGTTGAATGCTTTTTATCTTGAGTGGTGCCAAGTGTCTTGATTTGCGGATTGACCAGCCACGACGCAATGCGCTGATGCATAAATAGCTACCCAGCAAAATGACAAATAGATAACTCGTTTGCTCTGCATATAAACTGGTTTGGTTGAGATGCTTAGTAGAGAGTTGGAATAGGATCAAGACTAAGGAAACTAAAGTAATCGCAACAAGCCCTTGTAAGAGAGAGGCAAGTAAACTAATGATAACACTCTGTTTTAAATGAGTCGCTTGGGTGGCAATATAAGTGGTAATAATTAATTTGCCATGCCCCGGCCCAAGGGCATGCAAAAAACCATACGCAAAACTGGCAACTACCAGTAACCCACCTGCATACCATGGGCGAGAGGTGGTTTCTTGCAATAGGTAAGATAGCCCTTGGTTTAACTGTTTTTGCCAAGCTAGGCTAAGTTGTAACCATGATCCCCAGTGGGTGTATAGCTGCCAAGCGGCATAGGTTATAAGCCCCATAAACAGCGCAGTAATTATTAGTCTTTGCGTACGTAAAGGCATTATGGACATTGAATATCAACCCGTTGTGCAAATTGTTTGCCAAGTGCCAAATCTTCTTCTGGGCTATCACTTTTGTCTAAAGAGAAAGCGTAGGCGCGCATTGAATCGGTCACATTTGCTTCTTGTAGTTCCATCTGGCAATTTGCTGCAATATCTAAAGGTAGGTTAACTTGCTGTTTATTTTGGTAAGTCATGCTGACGTAGAATGTTGGGTCGTAAGTTTGAATTTCCACATGGGAACCTGCTATAGGCAGGGGTTGCATAAATGAAGCGGTAAAGAAGAAAACTAAAGAAAAGCCATCTTTTTCTAAATGGTAGCTATCAGGAATACGTTTAAAACTGACTTTCTTCCCCTGATAATAAAAATCAGTGAAATAATCTTGCATCAATACATTCGCCATAATAATAGCTTCTTGCTGTTTCCAACGCGGGTCATCCGGTTTAATGCCTTTTAATTCATACGCGATATCCGCTGATGTCATTGGATCCATTTTCCAAACATAGCTAATCCCTGAGTATTTATCTTGTTTACTTTCAAGGGAAATTTGCATTTCAATAAAACTATGAGGGTGTGCCGCTACTTGTGGAGCAACCATAAACAGAAATAGAAAATAGAAAGGAAAAAATCGCATCATTCAGTCAGCTAAATTGGTTTATCAAAAAAAAATGTTATAACATAACGAAATGCAAACTAAAATATCTCGTAGTGATTTAAAATTCAACCTAAAACGATTGGTTAATACTTTTATCACGATAACCCTACAAATAAAGGGTTTTTTATTAACATAATAAGAGGGATAATACTCACCAAGATTTAAATAGGGTGGCAGCTCGCCTGAATTTATTTAAATTAAAATATTATCAATGAGTTAAATAGGATTAAGAACACCATGCCAGTGTTACATAACCAAATTTCAAATAAAATATTAAAAGAACGTATGTTGGCAGAAGTTGAGCCGCGCACCACTATCTCTTTTTATAAGTATTTTAATATCCAAGACCCAAACGAATTTCGTAATCAATGGTACCAACAATTTAAAGCATTAAGCGTTTTTGGACGTGTTTATATTGCAAAAGAAGGTATTAACGCGCAAATCAGTGTGCCGGAATCTAATGTGGGCGCATTGCGCGAACTTATTTATGCAACAGACCCCGCATTAGATAACTTACGTTTAAATATTGCGATTGATGATGACGGTAAATCGTTCTGGGTCCTGCGTATGAAAGTCCGTGAGCGCGTGGTGGCTGATGGTATTGAGGACGAAACATTTAACCCTGCAAATACAGGTCAATATCTAAAAGCTCACGAAGTGAATGAAATGATTGATGACCCAAATACTGTTTTCGTTGATATGCGAAATCATTATGAGTACGAAGTAGGGCGTTTTGATAACGCGATTGAAATACCTTCAGATACATTTAGAGAGCAACTGCCAATGGCGGTGGAAATGCTGCAAGAGCAAAAAGACAAAAATGTCGTAATGTATTGTACTGGTGGGATCCGTTGTGAAAAAGCCAGTGCTTATATGCTACATAATGGCTTTAAAAATGTTTACCATGTTGAAGGTGGGATTATTGAATACGCGCGTAAGGCGAAGGAACAAGGGTTGCCTTTGAGGTTTAAAGGGAAAAACTTTGTTTTTGACAACCGAATGGGAGAGCGTATTACAGAAGACACATTAGCACAATGCCACCAATGTGGTGCACCTTGTGATACACACACCAATTGCCGTAACGATGGCTGTCACTTGCTGTTTATCCAATGCCCTAGCTGTGCAGAAAAGTACGAAGGTTGCTGCAGTTCGTCTTGCACTGAAGAAATGAAACTTCCAGAGCAAGAACAACGCGCACGCCGTGCAGGTCGCGAAGTCAGTAATAAAATCTTTAATAAGTCACGTCACCGTTTATCCGATGGATTATTAAATAAAGATAACTAATTATTGATGTTCTCTATAATAAGAAAGCCCTGTAATTAGGGCTGATTAGAGCAAGATAAAATTAATTGAAATAAAAAATTTATTTCATTCGATGTCATTACGTTGCTTATACCCCATACATTTCGTATGAAATTCATGGGGTATTTGTTTATGGTTTACAGCAGGTAACGCCATTTTGTAAAGAAGTGTAATTTAGGACTTGAAATACGCGTAACTGGCACTATATAAGAATTGCACCAAGAAAGAGCGTTATCCCATACTAGGTACACAGGTAATGGTGCATAGTCGTATGTGTTTAGTTTGATATAAAAATATTGAAGGAGAAATTATGTCTAACATTAGATCTTTTTCATTATTCCCAACATTATCCGATAGCTTACTTTCTAACAGATTTGACCAAATGGATCGTTTGTTTAGCCAGCTAACAGGTAATAGGCCTTTAACTTCAGAGCATCCGTATAATTTAAAACAAATAAATGAAACAAGCTATCAATTAACGGTTAGTGTTCCAGGTTATAAGGAAGAGGACTTAAGCGTATCCCTAAAAGGCGGGAAATTGTATGTTCAAGGTGAGCAATCAGCAGAATTAGTTAATGATTCTGAGAAATGGATCCATCAAGGAATAACGCAAAATAAGTTTTCCCTTGAATTTAATCTCGGTAAAAATGTGAAGATAGAAAGTGCTGAGTTATCTAGTGGTTTACTAACTCTGGATATTGAATATGAAATCCCGGATGAAGAAAAACCTCGAGTTATCGCTATTGAAAATAAAGATATAAAATCATAGAACTAAAATTTATGACTCGTCAGCAGTTAGAGTGACTTTATAAAATTGGACACTTTTGCTGACCGGTTTGTAAGGCCTGATTTCGTTATTCAAACGGAGTCAGGCCTTTTAGTTTTGTTTTAGTCGATTTAAATTAAAACATTTTTAATATAAATATTTAAATACATTATATATAAAAAATAACTCAATTCTATTTTTGACGAAAACTTTAGATGCGATATGTCTTTTCTGTGAATAGACAGTACTATTGCTAATTCCTAGTTTTCGAGAAATAATATGATTGGGTGTCTCATTCATCCAGTTATTAATAATATTTTGTTCTTTAATCGTGAAAATAGATGACTCAATATTATTAGCAAGTTTGGTGATTTTTTCTATTTGTTCATGGTCACGAATAACTTTATCAAGCGTTTGAATAATAATGCTTTTTGATAGAATGAAGTAATTATCCTTTAATAATAATGGGTTGTTTGTTTGCGGATAAGGAGCATTAATATAAATATAAAAGCGTGCATTATTAGTATTACTTAATAACTGCTGTAGAGTAGGGCAGTAATCAGAGTAATTACAATAGTAGGTTAGATTCACCAGTATAATGCTTGGTAGGTTTGTGTTCATAAAACCAATGGCTTCTTTTATACATCCTGTACTAATAAATTCGAGCTTTTTATTTTTAGATAAATATTCTGTAATGCCAAGACGTGTATAATAACATTCATCAATAACTAATATTCGCATTGGAACATCCTTGTTCAAGAAGATGGCTTACAATAAATTGGAATTGATAGAGAAGTCAACCAAGGATTAATAAAAACAATAAATAGTGTTCTTATTTGAAATTGCTAATTAGTAATTAATTAATAAGATAATTATATAAAGACATATAGTTATCTATATAGATGAATAAATTAAATGGATATTAGTGGCACTAATATCCATTTATTTTCCTAGTGTGTTTTAAAATCAAACTCAACATATTCCCCTGATTCTATCTTGTCTACGCCTGCTTGGAGAATATGAATAAGTTGTTTAGCCACATCAGTCGTTAGCCACATGGTTTTATCCACAATAGCATCACCTGTGTGTTTATCTTGCTCGGGGAGGTAGTGCAAACGCAACATCATAGCGTCGTAATCATCGACTGTGCTGATGTCCCAGCCAACTACTGGGTGGGTTTGAATGACATCATTTTTTTTATTCATATAAACCTCCTAATCAAACATCGTGATAAATAATAAATATCTATAACTGACTAAGAGCAATGACCTCGTGATGAGTCCACTTTTAGTATAAGGAGATTTCGCTAATAAGAAAGCAAATAAAACATTTTTTTTGTTTATATAGCAGAAAATGCATAAAACAGATAATAAGGATTGTAAAAATAGAATGGGAAGCATTTTGAACTTCCCATTGGTGTATAAACTACTGACCCAGAGCGACACTCCAGCGAGCATCTTCCCCTGCTAAGAAAGGAACTAATTTATCATTACAGCAATCAATCGATTCGCAAGTAATATTTTGTTCTTTAGTTAGCGTAATGGTTCCTTCATTTACGGATAAGTTATAGAATTTAGGACCATTTAGTGAACAAAAAGCTTCGAAATGTGCCAAAGCACCAAGCTCTTCAAAAACAGTCGCGTAAGCCGCTAATGCAGTGGGAGCATTAAAGACCCCAGCACAACCACAGGAAGACTCTTTACGTGATTGTATATGTGGTGCGGTGTCGGTACCAAGGAAGAAACGGTCACAACCTGAAGCAACGGCTGCACGTAATGCTTCTTGGTGTACATTACGTTTCAAAATAGGCAAGCAAAATAAGTGCGGCCTTATACCACCAACTAACATATGGTTACGGTTAAACATCAAATGTTGAGGTGTTAAAGTTGCTGCGGTGAATTCATTTGCTTCTTGGACATATTGAGCCGCTTCTTTGGTGGTTATATGTTCAAAAACGACTTTGAGTTTTGGAAACTGTGCCCGTAATGGCGACATAACTTGCTCAATAAACAACGCTTCGCGGTCAAAAATATCGATATGGCTTGCGGTGACTTCACCATGGACCAGCAATGGCATTCCTGCTTGTTCCATCGCAGCTAATACGGGATAAATTTTTTTAATATCAGATACGCCATGACTCGAGTTTGTTGTTGCATTAGCCGGGTAGAGTTTACAGGCAGTAAATACCCCTTCGTTAAAGCCACGAACCACTTCAACAGGATCTGTGCTATCAGTAAGGTAGCAGGTCATTAAAGGGGTAAATTGATGCCCTTCTGGAACCGCTTTTAGGATGCGTTCACGATAAGCTTTTGCGGCTTCAATCGTTGTGACTGGTGGCACTAAATTCGGCATGACAATTGCACGGCCAAAAAATTCACTGGTATAGGGAACGACCGTTTTTAACATATCATCATCGCGAAAATGAACATGCCAATCATCAGGGCGGCGGATCGTTAGGGTAGTTACAGTTGACATTAAACCGGCTCCATAGGGGAAGAGTGAATGATGAGCGAGTGCTCAAGCCGGAATAGAATGATAAAGGTAAAGTAAAAAAATAGCTATGAGAAATCACGATTATAGCCTATTTCAGGGATAGATCGCGCAAATAACGTAAATAGGTGGCTTATTTAGTTCGTTCAATAGCAAAAAACCTGCTTAAGTTTCCTTAAGCAGGTTTTTCTAAATTTTGGCTCCTCCAGCTGGACTCGAACCAGCGACATACGGATTAACAGTCCGCCGTTCTACCGACTGAACTATGGAGGAACTCCTTGGTACGCAGAGGATATTAGCTTTCTCTCACCGCATTGTCAAAGGAGAATATCGAAAAAATTGTTTGTTTGCCTGTTATCTGTGCGAACTGTCGGAAGTTTGATCGAAAATAGAGTAGTGGTGATTAATCAAGGCCATACACTAACGAAAAGACTGAGACAAATCTGAGTTGATGAGCGGTATATTATTTCAAGTTTAGAGGTTAATCGTAGTTAATCACTACTAAGTCATGGATGGATATAAAGTAGTTTAATTTTTATCGCGGAAAGTGATACTGAAGATGATTCCTTGCGCAGTGGCAAGGTGGATTTGGTTATCGGTTCCTCTCGAGACTGGCACCCTGAAATTAAGGCTCAGAGCTTATTTAATAGTACTTTTCAGGCATTAGTTCGCCCAGAGCATCCAATTATCGGGCAGGTGACGCCTGAAAGCTTAACGCATTACCCACATATTAGCGTATCGCGCCGAGGGCGTACATTGGGGCCAATTGATGACGCATTACGCGACCTTCAATTACAGCGTAATGTTGCATTGACTTTACCTAGTTTTCATTCAGCCATGATGTTAACTATGAACTCTGACTATATTTTGCCGCTCCCTCGTCATGTGCTGCAAGGGGTAAAGAGTGTTAATTTGCCATTGGTTGAAATTGAACTTCCTTTGGGATTGGTGCCTATATTTATCGTGCAAGCATGGCACCCAAGGTTAGATAGGGACCCTGCGCATCAATGGTTACGCCAGACGATTAAACAATTTTTTCTAGAGAAAGAATAAGTATTTATTTTATGGTGGGAACTCTTGTATTTGCCGTAAGTAAAGTAATGCTAAGAAGAGTGATTTTTAGGT